>URIA01000049.1 GCA_900547765.1 uncultured Collinsella sp.
CCGTACATGTACGGATGAATATGGGAGGTGTTCGGATGAAGTTGATATTCAAGGGATGATTCTTATATGGTATTTTACTAAAACTATTTTTTAAAGGATTGCTTAGTCCTAAATAACATGCACTTTCGCTGGAGGGTCGCTGTTTGGCGGCCCTCTTTTTTGCACTTGCGCGGCGGGATGGTAATATCGTTACGTTTGAACTGTTTCGATGTGAAACCGAGGAGATTCCCTCTATGAGTGCTGACTACCCGTCAATGACTACGGCCGAGATTCGCTCTAAGTTCCTCAACTTTTTTGAGGAGCGCGGTCTTAAGCTCTATCCTTCTTCGTCCCTTGTCCCCGACGACCCCTCGCTGCTGCTTGCCAACGCCGGTATGAACCAGTTTAAGGAGTACTACCAGGGCAAGAAGACCATGAAGGAGATCGGCGCGATCTCCTGCCAGAAGTGCGTCCGCACCAACGACATCGACTGCATCGGCGAGGACGGCCGTCACCTGTCGTTCTTCGAGATGCTCGGCGATTTCTCTTTTGGCGGCGTCTCCAAGGAGCAGGCTTGCGCCTGGGCCTTTGAGCTCATCACCAAGGAGTTCAAGCTGCCGCTCGACCGCCTGTACTTCACCGTCTTTACCGAGGACGACGAGACCCATGACGTGTGGCGCTCCCTGGGCGTTGCCGAGGATCACATCTCGCGTCTGGGCGAGGACGACAACTTCTGGGCCGCTGGCCCCACCGGCCCCTGCGGTCCATGCTCCGAGATCTACTTTGATATGGGCGAGGAGGTCGGTTGCGGCAGCCCCGACTGCAAGCCCGGCTGCGACTGCGACCGCTTCCTTGAGTTCTGGAACCTTGTGTTTACCCAGTACGACCGCCAGGAGGACGGCTCCATGCCGGAGCTGCCGCACCGCAACCTCGATACGGGTATGGGTCTGGAGCGCATGGCCGCCATCATGCAGCACAAGACCGCTAACTACGATGGCGATCTGATGCAGCACCTCATCAAGCTCGGTGAGGAGATCAGCGGTAAGACCTATGACGCCGACGATTACTCCGGCGCCAGCCGTTCTCTTCGCATCATCGCCGACCACTCCCGTGCCGTCGACTTCATGATCTCTGACGGCATCCTGCCCGGTAACGAGGGTCGCGAGTACGTCCTTCGCCGCCTGCTCCGCCGCGCCGTGTTCCACGGTCGCCTGCTGGGCATCGATGGCGCCTTCCTGACCAAGTTCATCGACGAGGTCAACGCTCAGATGGGCGAGGCCTATCCCGAGCTGCTCAAGAACGTCGCGCTCGTCAAGGGTATCGTCGCCTCCGAGGAGGAGCGCTTCTCCACGACGCTCGACAACGGTCGCGTCTACCTGGATGAGGCCCTGGCAGCGCTTGCCGAGGGTGCTGTGCTTCCGGGCGATGTTGCCTTTAAGCTGCACGACACCTTTGGTTTCCCCATCGACCTGACCGTCGAGATCGCCGGCACCGCTGGCCACGATGTCGATATGGATGGCTTCACTGCCTGCATGGAGGACCAGAAGGCCCGCGCCCGCGCCAACGCCAAGGGCGATGCCTGGGGCAGCTTCAACGACGTGTGGGTCGAGCTTTCCGACAAGGTCGCCGCGACCGAGTTCGACGGCTATGACAACGATGTGATCGAGGGCGCCAAGGTCGTCGCCATCGTGCGCAACGGCGAGTCCGTCGATTCCGCTGCCGCCGGCGAGGACGTCGAGGTCGTGCTCGACCGCACCCCGTTCTACGCCGAGATGGGCGGCCAGCAGGGCGACGCCGGCAGGCTTTCCGCCAAGGGCGTTGCACTGACCGTTTCCGACACCAAGAACCATAACGGCCTGTATGCCCACGTCGCGCACGTTGCCGATGGCACGCTGACTGTCGGTGCCGCTGTTACCGCCGCGCTCGACGCCGAGCGCCGTGGCTTCCTGTGTCGCAACCACACCGCCACGCACCTGCTCGACGCCGCCCTTAAGCAGGTCCTGGGCGAGCATGTCTCCCAGGCCGGCTCGCTCGTGACGCCCGAGCACCTGCGCTTTGACTTCACGCACTTCGAGGCCCTGTCCTCCGAGCAGCTCAAGGCTGTCGAGGATCTGGTCAACCAGCAGATCTTCGCTTCCAAGCCGGTCGTGACCCGCGTCATGGGTATCGACGAGGCCAAGGCCGCCGGCGCTGTCGCCCTCTTTGGCGAGAAGTACGGCGATGTCGTCCGCGTCGTCTCCGTGGGCGCCGAGGACCAGCCGTTCTCTCGCGAGCTCTGCGGTGGCACCCATGCCGCCAACACCGCCGAGATCGGCCTGTTCAAGATTATTTCCGAGTCCTCTACAGGCTCCAATGTCCGCCGTATCGAGGCTGTGACCTCTAAGGGTGCCCTCGATTACATGGCCGACCGCTTGGCGCTCGTTGACGCCGCCGCCGCTGCGCTTAAGTGCCGCGTCGACGAGGTTCCCGCCCGTGTGGAGAACCTGCAGGCCGAGCTGCGCGAGACGTCCAACAAGCTCAAGAAGGCGCTTACCGGTGGCTCCTCTGACGCCATCTCCAGCGCTATCGAGGGTGCCGTTGAGCTTGACGGTTACAAGCTCGTTGTCGCTGAGCTTCAGGGTCTCGAGGCCGCTGACCTGCGCAACGTTTGGGATACCGTGCACCAGAAGGTCGCCGGCCCCGTCGCCTGCGTCGTTGCCAGCGTGACCGAGAAGGGCACTCCGGCCCTGCTTGCCGCCGGCTCCGATGACGCCGTCAAGGCCGGTTTCCATGCCGGTAACGTGATCAAGCAGATCGCGGGCCTGGTCGACGGTCGCGGTGGCGGTCGTCCCAACATGGCCCAGGCCGGTGGCAAGAACGCCGCCGGTATCGCCGATGCCCTCGCGGCCGCCAAGACCGCGCTCGGCGCCTAAGAACTTAAGTAGTCGCTGTGGTCGCGCTCGCGCTGGACATAGGGGAGACCAGGATTGGTATTGCCGTCTCGAGCCGTGATGGCAAGATGGCAATGCCCGTCAAGGTGCTCCCGGCTGCCGAGGTCACTGGTATGGCAAAGACGTTTCGTTATCTGGTCGAGGACTATGAGCCCGACATCCTGGTAAGCGGACGTCCCCTGACCATGGCCGGTGAGCCCGGCCCCCAGGCCGAGCGCGTCACCACCGTGGCGCAAAAGATTGCCGACGAGCTCGATCTTCCGCTGGAGTTTGAGGACGAGCGCCTGTCCTCGCAAGAGGCCAAGCGCATCCTGCGCGAGCAGGGACTCAACGAAAAGCAGATGAAGGGCAAGATTGACATGATCGCCGCCAGCCTGTTTTTGCAGACGTGGCTCGATCGTAAAAACGAGGAGGTTCAGCATGTCTAGCGCTTCCGACCCGCGCCAGCCGAATCGCCAGGGTCAGCCCGCACCGCGCCCTGTCCAGGCAGGTCAGCGTCCGGTGCAGCCGACGCAGCGTCCGGCGCAGCCCTCCTCGCATGCGGCCCGCCCCGCCCAGCGAACGACTCAACAACCAACTGCTCGTACGGCGCAGCCCAGTGGCGGCACTCGTTTTAAGCAGCAGGCTCCTACGCAGCGCGCGCAGGTCCCTCAATCGCAGTCTCATGCGCATCGCGCTCATGGCTCGCGCAGCGTGGCTCCCGCGACGCGTTCGAGCTACAACACGCATGCTCGCCGTGGCGCGCAAAAGAAAAGCTCCCCGGTGCCCATGATTATCGGCGCTGTGGTGGCGGTGCTCGCCCTTGTCGCGATCGTCTTCTTTGTCGTGCCGGCCGTCAAGGGTTTCTTTACCGGTGGGGATGCGAACGTCACGGCTGGTCAGCAGGTCACCATTACGATTCCCGACGGTGCTTCGGGCGACACGATCGCCTCGATTCTCTCCGAGAACCATATCGTCGAGAACCCCAAGGATTACTACGCGGCGGTCAAAAAGCTCAACGCCGATATGTCGCTCAAGCCTGGCACTTACTCGTTTACCACGCTTATGGATGCGACGAAGGTCGTCCAGCAACTCATGGAGGGTCCTAACGCCGGATCCAATACGCTTACGATCCCAGAGGGCCTGACGGTAGACCAGGTAGCCGACCGTGTGGCACAAGCCTACGACAGCATTTCTAAGGAAGACTTCCTTAACCAGGCCAAGGCATCCTACTACGTAAATGACTATGGCTTCCTGAAAGATGCTGCAAACGATTCGCTCGAGGGCTTCTTGTTCCCCAAGACGTATTCGTTGGGCGATTCGCCCACGGCCGATGAAGTGATTCGCGCCATGCTCGACCAGTTTAAGGCCGAGTACAAGTCGCTCGACTTTGCCGGTTGCGAGGCCAAGATCAAGGAACGCTACGGCGTGGAGATGTCAGACTACGACATCGTCAACCTTGCCTCCATCGTCGAGCGCGAGGGTCTCAACGCCGATCAGCGCGCGCATGTGGCATCGGTGTTCTACAACCGCTTGGCCGGCAAGCTCGATGGTCTGCGTTATCTCAACAGCGATGCGACCATGATGTATGTCACTGGCGGTGAGGTTACCGCCGACGACCTACAGAGCGATAGCCCCTATAACACCTACAAGCACGAGGGCCTTCCGCCCACGCCCATCTGCTCCCCGTCGCTCGAGGCGCTCAAGGCCACCCTTGAGCCGACCGACTCCGATGACCTGTATTTCTACATTACGCAGGACGAGGAGTACTTCTCGCAAACCTACGAAGAGCATCAACAGTTTTGGAATTAGCATGAGGATTTTTAGCCCCAAACGATACGTTGCCTCGGTCGATCGCATCGACCTTGATACCCTGTGGGCCGACGGCAAGCGCGCCATTCTGCTCGATCGCGATAACACCTTGGTGCCGCGCGACACCGAGCAGGTTCCCGCCGCGGTTTCCGCTTGGCTCGACGCCGTTCGCGCCAAAGGCTTTAAGCTGTGCATGGTGTCTAACAACTGGCATCGCGACCAGGTCATGAGCTCTGCACGCGAGCTGGGGCTCGAGGCCATCAGCCACGCCATGAAGCCGGCGCCGTTTGCCCTCAAGGCGGGTCTTAAGCGCCTCGGCGCCACGGCCGACGAGGCGGTGCTGATCGGTGATCAGCTTTACACGGACGTGTGGAGTGGCAATTTCGCCGGCGTCGATACCATCCTGGTAAAGCCGCAGGCGACGCAGGACCTGTGGTATACGCAGATCTTCCGTATCTTTGAGCGCCGGGCCCTGCGCGACCTTCCCTGCGAGGAATAGGTCTCGCTATGTCCCAGCACACTAAACACGGCTGCGACCATATCTTCTTTATCGGCTTTTTGGGCGCGGGCAAATCGACGCTCGCGCGCAACGTCGGCACTATGTTCAAGCGGCGTTTTATCGATACCGACCGCCTGGTCGTGCGCCGCTGCGGCAAGTCGGTAACCGAGATTTTTGAGACCGAGGGCGAGGATCGTTTTCGTGAGCTCGAGACCTCGGCGCTCCGTTCGCTCCAAAGCGAGCGCAGCCTGTTGGTTTCGTGCGGGGGCGGTATCGTCGAGACGCCGGTGAATATTGAGCTGATGCACGAAATGGGTACGTGCGTGTACCTCGAGGGCGACTTCGAGGATTCGATTCGCCAGATTCGTCGGTCCGACACGCGCCCCGATTTCCGTTCGCCCGAGCATGCCGCGCGTCTGTTTGAGCATCGCCGTCCGCTTTATCGCCAGGCCGCCGATATTACCCTTGATATTCGCAACAAGTCCTTCGAGGACGTTTCCTACCTTTGTGCCGAGATGCTTTTGGAGCGTGGACTGCTATGATTCGCCGTCAACTGATCAATTTCCAAAACCGCAGTGTCGATGTCCGCGTCGGATTGGGCGCGTTCGAGGAGCTGCCGCGCATGTTTGCCTCGGCTGTGGGCAAGCCTAAGCGCGCGATGGTGGTTTGGAACGACGCTACATCCGAGCGTTTTGGTGAGGTCGTCGAGCATGCGCTGGTTGATGCCGGTTTTGCCGTGTCGCTGCTCGTCCTCGAGGTTTCTCCTGCCGGTGCTACGTTGGCCGATGCCGATACCGTCTTTGGCGCCCTGTCTGCCAACGGCATTACCTGCGACGACCTGGTTGTCGCCGTTGGCGATGCCGCGACCTGCTCGGTTGTTAGCTGGTGCGCCAACCAGTGGTGTGGCCGAACTGAGTGCGCGCTGCTGCCGACGACCTTCGACGCCATGCTCACGGTCGCGACGACCATGAAGCCGCTCATCGCTTCGTCGGCGAATGCGCTTCCCGCTATCGCGTTCCGTCCTGAGCCGGGCTTGGTCGTGTGTGACCTCGACCTTGTTCGCGAGGCGGACCCCGAGGACCTCAAGCTCGGCTATGTGGTACTTGTTGGCACCATGCTTTCGAGCAGCAAGTCCCGCTGGAATCAGTTTACTGAGACCGTCCCCGAGATTCTCGCGGGCGAGGAGGTCGCGCTCGTCAATGCCGTTCAATGGTCTCAGACTGCCCGTAAGGACGTACTGATGGCCACGAACCCGAGCGCCCGCCATGCGCTCGATTTTGGCAAGACGGGGGAGCGTACCCTGCGCGTCTGCTTGGGCGATGCCGCTTCGCAGGTCCCTGCCTACCAGCTGTTGTCCGAGGGCATGCGCTTTGAGGCGCGCCTAGCACATGATGCCTGCGACTTCGATATCGACTACGTGTTTGAGGTCGATGACTGCCTGGAGGACTTTGGCATCGAGGAGCTTGCCTTCGACTTGGAGCCTGCCGCATATATCGAGGAGTTCCGCAAGCAGCAGTTCGCTCGCTCAAACCGCAGCATGTTGCCGCTGCCCGCGGCACTCGGCGCCATTCGCCTAACGAACGTCGAGGACGAGGTTCTTGAGCGCCATGCTCATGCCTACTTGGCTTCTCGCAAAGAACTTCTCTAAGATTTATTGACTTCCATCGTCTTTCGTATCATGTTGAGGGGCGGGTTTCCAATCGGTTGCGGATCGCATGCGATTCCGTCGTTCGGTTGAGACCCGTCCCGTCTATATAGAAACAACAAGAAAGGAATCTGCATGTCTGAATTTGCTGCCGGTCCTGCCGGTCGTATCGAGCGTGTCCGTGCCCTGATGGCCGAGCGTGGCTACGACGCCATCGTGGTGCGCGACGAGGCCAACCTTCGTTGGCTTACGGGCGTGAAGGGTGTCTTCGACTACACCTTCGAGTTCCCGCACGCGGCGTTTATTACGGCCGACCAGTGCCTGTTCCACACCGACTCGCGCTACCTCAACAGCTTTGAGGAGAACACGCCCGCCGGCAGCCCCTGGGTCTACGACATGGACGAGGGTACCATCCCCGGCTGGGTCGCCGGCAAGATTGCGGCTAACAAGTGCCGTGTCTGTGCTGTCGAGGACGATATGCAGATTAATTTCTATCAGGGCATTCAGCGTGGTCTGGAGGACCGTTCCGTCGCCTGCATGTTGCCGCTGATGCATGACGATATTCGCAAGATGCGCGCCATCAAGGATGCCGAGGAGATCGAGCTCATGCGCCACGCACAGTCGATCACCGACGCCGCCTTCCAGCACATGCTCGGCTTTATTAAGCCTGGTATGACCGAGAAGCAGGTTCGCAACGAGCTCGAGAACTTTATGTTCGCCAACGGCGCCGATAGCCTTGCCTTCGGCTCCATCGTGGCGAGCGGTCCCAACACCGCCAACCCGCATGCCGTGCCGAGCGACCGCGTGATCGAGAAGGGCGATTTCGTTCTTATGGATTACGGCGCGGGCTACTGTGATTACCGCTCCGATATGACACGCACCGTCGTGATGGGCGAGCCCACGCAGGAGCAGCTCGACCTGTATGCGCTCGTGCGCCGTACGCACGAGGAGTGCGTCGCCGCCATCCATCCGGGCGTCGAGGGCAACGACATTTTCAAGCTTTCCAAGAAGATCATCGGCGATGCCGGCTATGGCGATTACTATAACCATGGCCTGGGCCACGGCGTGGGCATCGACATCCACGAGCTGCCCAACTTCAACCGCAGCAAGAACACCATCGAGATCGGCTCGGTTGTCACCATGGAGCCCGGCGTCTACCTGCCCGGTGTGGGCGGCGTGCGCCTGGAGGACTACGGCGTCGTCACCGAGAACGGATATGAGCCCTTCACCAAGACCCCGCACGACCTGCACGTTATCGACTGCTAGTCTACTTCGGTAGATAGTTTGGGGCGGGACGTTCGGATCGATTCGGACGCCCCGCGTTCTCTTTTTATGCGCTCGCTGCAGGCGCCGTCTGCAAGTGTATAATTTCTGTCGTATGTAATTTGGACGCTTGTGCGTTCTGCCCATAACAAGAAAGGTCGCTATGCCTACCATTTCTACCGCCGACTTCAAGAACGGCCTCGGTCTCCGCATCAAGGACAAGGTCTACACCATCGTCGAGTTCCAGCATGTCAAGCCGGGCAAGGGCGGCGCGTTTGTGCGCTACAAGACCCGCGACATCAAGAGCGGCCGCGTCGTCGAGAACACCTGCAACGCCGGCACCAAGTTCGAGAGCGTCATGCTCACCACCCGTGAGTTCCAGTACCTCTACAACGATGGCGCCGACTACATTTTCATGGACAACGAGTCCTATGAGCAGGTTCCCGTTCCCGAGGACATGGTGGGCGAGAACTCCAAGTGGCTGCGCGAGAACGACGTCTGCCAGCTGCTCTTCGCCGACGATGAGCTCATGGGCGTGACTCCGCCGATGTTCATCGAGACCACCATCGTCCAAACCGACCCGGGCTTTAAGGGCGACACCGTCCAGGGTTCCTCCAAGCCGGCCACGATCGACACCGGCGCTGTCATCCAGGTCCCCATGTACCTCAACGAGGGCGAGGTCATCAAGGTTGACACCCGCGACGGCAAGTTCGTCTCCCGCGTCTAGCAACCAAATCTTCTAGGAGGACTCATGCCCCAGGAAATCAAGATTGACGGCATCGGCATTTCGCCCGATGTTCTGACCGCCATCGTCTCGCGCGCCGTGTCGGATGTCGAGGGCATCGCCTCCGTTGGCGTCAAGGACCTTGCCACCAACCTTGTCTCCATGATGCTCTCGTCCAAGGCCCCGGCGTCCGAGCCGGCGGTCGAGGCCGAGGTCGTCGGCGACAAGCTCGCACTCACCGTGCGTGTCGTGGTGTTCTTTGGCTATCCGTTCAAGAAACTCGCCGAGGCCGTTCGCGCCGCCGTGGTCGCCGCTATCGATGCCCAGGTGGGCGTCGAGGTCGAGCGCGTTGACGTTTGCATCGACGGCCTCGTTTTCCCCAAGGAGTAACCTTTGAGCCTTAAGGTTTATCGCGGGCGTACTCTTGCCCGCAGTCAGGCGCTTCAGCTTCTGTTCCAGGCCGAGGCCACGGACAGCCCGCTCGAGCGCGTCCTCGAGGGTGATTTCCTGATCTCGAAGGGTCCCCTCGACCCCTATGCGCTGGAGCTGTGCCGCGGTGCCTATGAGCATATCGACCGCATCGACTGTGCTCTGCGCTCTGTTGCCAAGAACTGGGATCTTACGCGCATGCCCGGCGCCGACCGCAACCTGCTGCGTATCGCCGTTTACGAGATGCGTTTCCTCACCGACGAGGAGGTCTCTGACGCCATCGTGATCAACGAGGCCGTCGAGCTTGCCAAGGCCTATGGCACCGACCAGTCCGCGTCGTTCGTCAACGGCGTGCTGGGTAAGATCGCTCGCAGCGAGGAGCTGCCGGGCGAGGACCTATACCAGGAGCTGCTGGCCGAGGATCGCGCTCGCGAGGAGGCACAGGCTGCCGAGGCTGCCGCTAAGGTTGCGGTTGCCCAGGCTGAGGCTGGTGTGCTGGCCGAGGATGCGGACGCTGCTGAGGCCGTCGAGGCCGACTCCGTCGAGGAGTAGCCATGCCAGAGGGTTCCGTTCGCAACTTTGATGAGATCTCGGACCGTCTGGATCAGATCATCGCTACCGTTCGCTCCAAGGATACGTCCTTGGAGCGTTCACTTGATCTGTTTGACGAAGCGATTGAGCTGGGCTCCCGCGCGGTCGATATGGTCGACAAGTTTGAGCTGACGCCGCGAGAGGCCGACAAGCTCGAGCAGGAATACGATGAGGATGCGGCAAACGAATCCCAGGATAGCTAGGCCGCATCTCCGGATACGAATGGTTGAAGGCATTCATGAAACGCGTGCGTCTTGATGACGAACTGATTTCACAGGGCATCTGCGCCGATCGCGCGGATGCCCTTCGCACTCTTATGGCCGGCTTGGTCTCGAGTGGCGGCGAGCGCTTGACTTCGCCGGGCCTTAAGGTGACCCCGGGCCTGCCGCTGCACGTGAAGGGGCGCATTCCGTACGTTGGGCGCGGCGGTCTTAAGCTCGAGGGTGCGCTTGACGCGTTCGGGATTGATCCGACGGACCTTGCTTGCCTCGATGTGGGCTGCTCCACGGGTGGCTTCACCGATTGCCTGCTCAAGCGTGGTGCCGCGACCGTTGTCTCGGTCGACGTGGGCCGTGCCCAGTTCGACTGGTCGCTGCGCCAAGACGATCGTGTGACGCTCCACGAGCGCACGAATGTGACGCAGTTGCCCGAGCTCGGCTACGGCGGTGCTATCGATCTGGCTGTGTGCGATGTGTCGTTTACGAGTATCGCGAATATCATCGATGCCGTGCTGGCGTGCCTGAAGCCTTCGGGTTCGTTTTGCACGCTCGTAAAGCCGCAGTTTGAGGCTCCGGCGGCGCTGGTGGGTGAGGGCGGCATTGTGACCGATCCCGCCGTGCGCCGCGATACACTCGTGGCGGCGGTTGAACTCTTTGCTGCCAAGGGCCTGTTCCCTGTCGATGTGTGCGTGTCACCCATTCATGGTGCCAAGGGCAACGTTGAGTTTTTCCTGTACGGCACGAGATTTGACCCCGGCGAACGTACCGATGATGAGCTGCAATCCCAGGTATCGGTTTTGAGCGAGAAAGCTGCAACGCTATGAAGGTCTTTCTGGTTCCCAATTACTACAAGCAAGAGGCGGTCGAGAGCGGCCTGATGCTCGAGCTTTGGCTGACGCGCCAGGGCTATGAGGTCGCATGGGCTGCCGACCAGCGATCGAAGATTCAAAGCATGCCTGATATTGACGGCTCCGATCTGGTCATTACGCTCGGCGGCGACGGCACGCTGCTGCGCGCTGCCCGCATCCTCAACCATCGCGAGATTCCTATTCTCGGTCTTTCTTATGGTCACCTGGGCTTTTTAACTGCTGCGAGTCCCGAGGAGCGCGACATTCTTAAGGTCGTGAGCGATGCCCTTTCCGGCGAGCTGCACGTGAGCCGTCGCGCCACCATCGCTGCGGATATCGTGTCCGTGCGCGAAGACGGTACGAAGGATGTCGTTCGCACCTTCGCCCTCAACGACATGGCGCTTACCCGCGGTCCGCTGTCCGATATGGTCGAGTTCGACATCACGGTGTCGGGCCACCATATCGATCGACTGCGTGGCGACGGTGTCGTCGTTTCGACGGCGACCGGCTCCACTGGCTATGCACTATCCGCCGGTGGCCCCATCGTGAGCCCCGACTATACGGGCATGGTCTGCGTACCCATTGCGCCGCACACCATTCAGGCCCGTGCCTTCTTGACTTCGCCGAGTGATGTCGTCGAAATCTTTATGTCCGATGATCGCCCGAGTGTTCCGGCGATCGCTATCGATGGACAGTTTATTACCTGCGATGGCACCGTTGAGAGCGTGGCTGTGCGTCGCGGTCCCGGCGATGTGCTGCTGCTGGATTACGGCCCCGAGAGCTTCTATAACTCGGTGAGCCGCGTATTCTACGGAGTCCGTCATGATCGATGAGCTGCAGGTTTCTAACATTGCACTCATTCGTGAGGCGACGCTGGTGCCGAGTGCCGGCCTGACTGTCCTGACAGGCGAGACCGGTGCCGGCAAGACCGCGCTGCTCTCGGCCCTTAAGCTTATTTTGGGCGAGCGTGCGGATTCGTCTACGGTGCGCGAGGGCGAGGCGCTGGCGAGCGTCGAGGCGCGACTCTTCGACGGGCCGCACGACCCGGAGGGCTTCACGGTCCAGCGCAGCCTTTCTGCCGAGGGCCGCAGCCGCGTGAAGATTGACGGCCGCATCGCCAGTGTGCGCGAGCTTTCGGAGCGCGTTGGCGTGATGATGGATCTGTGCGGCCAGCACGAGCACCAGCGCCTCCTCGATCCGGCGCATCATGTTGCCATGGTCGATGCCTGGGCAGGGCGCCCGGCACTCGAGGCGCTCGAGCACTACCGTGCTTGCTTTAAAGCCTCGCGCGCGGCTGCCAAGGAGGTCCGTCGCGTCGAGGAGGCCTCGCGTGCGCAGGGGAGCCGCGTCGAGGAGGCGCGCTTTGCCCTCGAGCGCATCGGCGAGGTCGACCCCAAGCCGGGCGAGTATGAGGAACTCGAGGAACTGCTGCCGCGCTCCGAACATGCCGAGGTACTGGTCGCCACAGCTAACGATGCCCATGCATCGCTTGCCGCCGAAGGGGGAGCGCTCGATGCCGTGAACAGCGCCGTGGCAGAGCTTTCCCGAATGGCTACCGTCGATCGCAAACTGGGCGACATTGCCGATGCGCTTTCGGATGCCTGCATCTCCCTTGAGGATTGCGCGAACGAGCTTCGTGCCTATCGCGATGGCGTCGCCTTCGACCCGCGCGAGCTCGCTCGCATGCGTGAGCGGTATTCCGACCTCAAGGGTCTGTTGCGTCAGTGGGGTCCAACTATGGACGATGTTTTTGCCATGCGCAATCGCTCGCAAGAACTGCTGTCTCTGGTCGATGATGGCGATGAGCAGATCAAAAAGGCGCGTGAGGCACTCGGGAGCGCCGAGCGCGAGTTGTTTGCCGCTGCCAAGGCACTTAAGCGCGCTCGCAATACGGCGGGCCCGCGCTTCTGCCACGAGGTTGGCCGCCTGATGGCTCGCCTGGAGATGGGCGGCGCCGAGCTCGTCTGGGAGTCGCGCGATCTTCCCCGTGCTGAGTGGACGCCCGTTGGTCCTTCGAGCTACGAGCTGCTATACCGCAGCGGTGCCGGCTTGACGCCACGCCCCCTGCGCCGCATTGCGTCGGGCGGCGAGCTCAGCCGCGTCATGTTGGCAAGCAAGGTTGTCCTCGGTAACGCGGACGGTGTTGATACGCTGGTGTTTGACGAGGTCGATGCTGGTGTCGGTGGCTCCACGGCGCGTGCGCTCGCGGGCGTGCTGGCAGATCTCGCCGCTACGCATCAGGTGATTGTCGTAACCCACTTGGCGCAGGTCGCCGTCATGGCTGACAAGCATTATGTCGTCAGCAAGGAACCGGGCGATGTTCCCCAGACGCATTTGGACGAGGTAACCGGCGAAGCGCGTACCGCCGAGATCGCCCGCATGTTGAGCGGCGATCAGTCCGAGGCAAGCTTGGCGCACGCCAAGCAGATGCTGGAAGAAGCTCGAGGTTAGGTCGTATCAGTGGTGTTGGTGGGACAAAATAGACTGAAATATTTGTCCCACTACGCGTTTTACTCCACAACCTTATCCGGCTGGATGAGCTCTTCGTAGTAGCTGATATGTTCGCGAGCGTCTTCAATCTCGGGCAGCAGGAAGTTGTAGATGACTTCGATGATCATCGTGGCGCTGATCTTAGAGAACGCAAAGTCGCCCGTCGTCAGCAGCGCTTCGTGGTTGACGGTATTAAAGGTGTAGTCTGCCAGACGCGCGAGCGGGGATTTGCTGTCGCTGCTGATGACGACTACGGTTGCGCCGCAGTTGCGAGCCGCTTTTGCCATGCGATTCAGTCGGCGCGATTTGCCGGAGTTTGAGATTAGCACGATGACGTCACCCGGTCGTAACGTGAGCGCAAAGCCGATTGATGTCTCGCTAATGGTGCTCGCCATGCAGCGCAGGCCCAGCTGCGAAAACTTAAACGTCGCATCGAGCGCGACCGCGTTTGTATTGCCCACGGCGGCGAACTCGATAACGCCGGCATTCTTAAGCGCATGCACAACAGCAGCCAGCGTTTCGTGGTCGATGCCATCGATCGTCGCATTCAGCTCGCTCACCTTAGCGGCGAGGATGTTTTTAAGGCTCTGCTCCATGTTGTCGAGCGAGACCTCATCGGTCAGGCCCTCGTTGCGCTGGTTTTCCAGATCGCGCGCCAGTGAAAATTGAAAGCTGCGAAAGCTGCCAAAGCCCAGCTTGCGGCAAAAGCGCGAAACCGTCGCCTCAGACGTGGCGGCGGCTCGTGAGAGCTGGGCGGCCGTCAGACGCGGTGCCTCGGACTGGTGCTCCAGAATATAGTCGACAATGCGCTGCTCGGATTCGCTGTATCCCTTGTGGGTGCTAATGAGGGAGAGCGCGCTCTTGCTGCTATCGGTCATGGATGGCTCCTGGTTGGCATGAAAATCGGACTTGTTTTTCAATGCCATAGTATACGGGCATTTTCAAGTACAAGATACACCTTGCCGTTTCAAGCGTTGATGGTAAACTTTCATCGACCGTTTACGGTCGTGAAAGAACCTTTCACCGGAGAATTGCAACTTGTCTCTTCTCACGCAAGCGGTGGGTTGGTATCTTTCAGTTGTGGAAAAGCGCGCCACGAGGCGCGTGTAGGGGAGCGCCCGCGGGCGCAGAACTCAAGAAGGAGGGACACATGGCTAAGTTTGACATCATCGCCGCCACCGGTTGCCCGACCGGTATCGCGCACACCTTCATGGCGAAGGAGGCGCTGGAGAAGGCAGCTGCCGAGCGCGGTCTGACCATTAAGGTCGAGACCCATGGCCAGGTCGGTGTCGAGAACGAGCTCACGAAGGGTGAGATCGCCGGTGCCAAGGCCGTCGTCGTCGCAGCCGATAAGGATGTCCAGGCGGAGCGTTTCGCCGGTAAGCCCATGGTTTCCGTTGGTGTTTCCAAGGCCCTGTCCGTCGAGGCCGCCGGCAAGCTGATTGACCGCGCGCTCCGCGCCAAGGGCGACGACTCGGTTGCCGCCGCTGCCGATGTCGAGGACGAGGTCGAGGAGAAGGAGTCCGTCGGCCACATTATCTACAAGCACCTCATGAACGGCGTCAGCCACATGCTGGTCTTCGTCGTCGCTGGTGGTGTCCTGACCGCCGTCTCGTTCCTGTGGGGCATCACGTCCTTCGATTCGACGGCGTCTGACTACAACAGCTTTGCCGCTATGCTCAAGATCATCGGCGGCATCGCCATGAACCTCATGGTTCCCGTGCTTTCCGCCTACATCGCCGAGTCCATCGGCAAGCGCCCGGCGCTCGTCCCCGGTTTTGTTGCCGGTATGATCGCCATCCAGGGCCTGCCCGTTAACGCCGAGACCGGCATGATCGACGCCGGCGGCGCCGGCGTGGGCTTCGGCTTCCTGGGCGGCATCGTCGGCGGTTTCCTCGCTGGCTATGTCATCTTGCTGCTCGAGAAGGTCTTCTCCAAGCTGCCCAAGAATCTGGACGGCCTCAAGGCTATCTTCCTGTACCCGCTGTTCTCGACTGCTATCGTCGGCCTGGTCATGCTCGGCATCTCCGGCCCCATGGCTGCCATCAACACCGCCATGATGGACTTCCTCAAGGGTCTGTCTGCCTCTGGCGCCATTGTTCTGGGCCTTGCCATCGGCTGCATGTGCGCCGTTGACATGGGCGGCCCGGTCAACAAGGCTGCTTACGTCACCGGTACCGCTATGCTCACCGAGGCCCTGGCCGCCGGTGTCGGCACCGACACCTACAACTTCGGCACCAACTTCATGGCTGCCGTCTCCGCAGCTTGCATCGTTCCGCCGCTGATCACCACCTTCGCCGTCGTTGTCGGCAAGAAGTACTTCAGCCAGGAGGATCACGACGCCGGTATCGTCAACCTCATCCTTGGTTGCACCCACATCACCGAGGGCGCCATTCCGTTCATGACCAAGAACATCTGGCCCGTCATGCCGATCATGATGCTGTCCGCCGCGATCGCCTCCGTCCTTACCCTGCTGCTCGGCGTCCACGTCCCCGCCCCCCACGGTGGCTTCCTGGTCCTGCCCGTCGTCGACGGCGGCATCCAGTGGGTGCTCGCCATCCTCGCCGGCACCGTCGTGGGCGGCATCCTGTTCACCATCTTCAAGAAGCGCGAGTGGACGCGTGCCCAGCAGCAGCGCTCCGCTTCCGCCGCTGACGACGCCGTCGTCGCTGGGAACGCCGCGGAAACGGCCGTCGCGGTCGCTCCCAAGGCAGCTGCCGATGGTTTTGTCTCCGCCGAGAACGTCCTCTTCGCCTCGAGCCGCCTCAATCGCGACGCGGCGCTCGATGCGATCGTCGCCGCAGCCGTCGATCAGGGGATCGTCGACGACGCCGCTGCCCTGCGTGCCGCCTTCCTTAAACGCGAGGCCGAGGGCACCACGGGCATGGTAGACGGATATGCCATTCCCCATGCCAAGACGGATGCCGTGAAGCGAGCCTCCGTGCTCGTTCTCAAGGCCGATGGCCCCGTCGCCTCCTGGGAGACTCTCGACGGCGCCCCCGTCACCTGCGCCATCGCCCTGCTCGTTCCCGAGTCCGAGGCGGGAACCTCCCACCTTCAGATCCTTTCCAAGGTGGCGACCGCCCTCACCGACGACTCCTTCCGCGCCGCCTTCAAGGCCGAGTCCGACCCGGCTCGCCTCGCCGAGCTGATCAACGCCCGCCTCGATTAGCGCGCTGAGCCGTACCGCATGCCCGCCCGGTTTCGCTGCCGCGGCGGGCATGCCCCTAGAGCTTCCGATCATGGAAGCGGACTGTTTGTCAGGAGGAGTTCATGATCTATACACTTACGGCAAACCCCGCGATCGATTACAACGTATCGTGCGACGGTTTGGCTCCCAATACCGTCACGCGTACCAGGAATGCCGTCTACACGCCCAACGGCAAGGGTCTCAACGTCTCGTTCACGCTTGACCATTTCGGGATTCCCACGGCTATCCTCGGTTTCTTCGCGGGTTTCTCCGGCCGCTTCATCGTCGAGGGTGCGCGCGAGCGCGGCGTCGAGGTCCATCCCTTGTGGACCGAGGGCATCACGCGCGTCAACGTGTTCCTCAATGCCGGTGACGATACCGAGTACAACATGGTGAACGCCGGCGCCGCCATCGATGCCGCGGACGAGCAGGCCATGTTCGACCTGATCGACGGGCTCGAGGGGCTCGACTGCCTCGTTATCTCCGGCTCGCTTCCGCCGAATGCCTCGGAAGGCTTCCTGCGCGGCGTGATCGAACGGGTCCGTGCGCAGGGCGCCGAGTTCGTGCTCGATATCTCCAGCCCCCAGCTCGCCGAGCTGCTCGCGTTGCAGCCGCTGCTCATCAAGCCCAATGATGATGAGCTGCGAGACATCTTCGGTATCGAGGTGTCGGGCGGAGACGATGCTTCCGTCGAGGCCGCCATGCGCGAGCTTCATGAACGTGGTGCCAAGAACGTGCTGCTCACGCTTGGTGGAGACGGGGCCTATTTCTCGAATGGGGAGCACCTGTGGTTCGCGAACCGCACGTTCGATGTCAAGGTTCTCTCCACGGTGTGCGCGGGAGACTCCTCGCTCGCGGCGTTCCTTTCCATCTGGGCCTCAGAGCCCGAGCGCGTCGAGGACGCCCTGCGCCGCTCCATGGCGACCGGCGCCAACGTGGTCGAGTGCGCGGGCCTCGGT
>URIA01000050.1 GCA_900547765.1 uncultured Collinsella sp.
ACTGCGGGAACGGCCTATCCGCTCAATGTGTTCGGCTGAGATCGGAAATCAACCTATAAGAATCATCCGGAAGGAGCGAACGATGAATACCAAACGATTTGTCCTGAATGCACTTCTGGTAGTAGCACTTTTAGCGCTCTTGGCCTTCTCCTGCTGGTACGCAAACCAACCAGCATTTGGCTACGTATTGTATGCAGTAATGTCAGGCGATCAGGCTTATTACACTCTACGCGCAATTGACGTTCTCTTTTTCTACGTAGCCGGCCCCTTATCAATCGCTTTGCTCGCGTTTCTTGTCATTTACAACTTCAAGAAACGCTAACGGGGCTTATTTAGAATCCGAATCGTCCATGGAGCCGTCGATGCCGGTTTTGGTATCGTCGTCCGAGTTGGAGTCATCGTCCTTGGCGAAGGGATTCTTGAAGAAGCCCGTGGCATCGGGTTGCAAACCCGAGAGCTTGATCCAGGGATTATCGAACTCGGGCTTAGGCATCGCCTGGGCCTCGGGAGCGGTCTCGTTGCCGATGAGCTCGGACTCGTAGATGAAGGTGTCGTCGCCGAGCGCGTCGTAGGCGGCGACCGGGTTGCCATCGGCATCGCGGTACGGCGTGCCCTTAAACACGGCACCGTCATAGGCCACAAGCTGGCGGCCGGTCTCATTCTCGAAGTAGTACACGAAGATACCCTTGAGGGCCGCACACAGCGGGATGGCAATAATCATACCGATGGGGCCCATGAGTGCCGAGCCAATAACGAGCGCCGTGAGGCTCATAATAGGATGCACCTGCACCGAGCTCTGCATAACCTTAGGCGAAATCACGTTATCGGTGACGTTTTGCGCGACCATCGTCACGATGAGCGTCCACAACGCCAACATGGGGCTGAACATGAAACCGAGCACCGTGGCGATTGCTGCGCTCACCCAAGGACCGACGACCGGAACCAAATGCATGATGCCGGTAAAGATAGCCATGAGCGCCGCATACGGATGGCCGATGATCATAAAACCGATAAAGGCGAGGAAACCACCGCAGATGGACGTCACGACCATACCGCGCATGTAGCCGCCGACAGAGCGAGAAAGGATGGCGACCATAAAGCGGTACGAGGTCTCCTTCTCCTGACCGATGATGGTGCAAATCTCGTGGTGCATGCGAGGGTAGTCGCAGGCCATCCAGTACGCAAGCACCAGACCAAGGAAGATCACGAACAACTGCGAGGCCGTATTGGTGATGAGCGGGAACACACCGCGGCCAAGCTCGGCAGCGATCTGAGACACGTACTTCGATGCCACGGTAACAAGCGACGAAAGATTATCGTCCAAATACTCCTTGAGCGGCGTGTTGTTGAGCGTCTTGGCATGCGAGATCATCTCGTTGAGGTCGCCACCCGCAACACGAAGCTGCTCGGGCAGGCGGCTCAGGACTTCCATGATCTGACCAAAGAGAATCGGCGACAAGATGCAAACGACACCGACGAGTACGGCAACAACAACAATAAGCGCGATAAGCGAACCGATGCCGCGATTCACGCCATGGTGCTCGAGCCAGTTGGTGATCGGGGACATCACAAAAGCAATGATGGAGCCGACGGCAAGAAACTCGATAACCGGTGCCAGGATGCCCATAAGGTTAAAGATGACAGCAGCAATAACAATGCAGCCGACAACAGCCCAAATGCGAAGCGTCAGAATGCGGGTATCGCGCAGTACGCGATCGGTTTGTTGGGGGTGCTCACTCATGAACGAATCATCACTCCGTCGGGGTCGATCTTGTCCTGAATCTTCTTAAGCGTGCGGCGCAGCAGACGCGAAACCTGCACCTGGGAAATACCAAGCTTCTTGGCGATCTCGATCTGGGTCATGCCCTTCACAAAGCGCAGCTCGATCACCTCGCGCTCGCGCGGCGAGAAATCACGGATGGCTTCCTCGATCACTAGGCGGTCATCGGTAAAGTCGAGCTCGCTGTCGTCGTCGGCGTAACGGTCGAGAATCGAGGGGGCATCGTCGGAATCGGACGCACCAGGAGCCTCGATGGGCACCGAGGAATAGGCCGAAGACGATTCCATAGCCTCGAGGACCTCATCGACAGTCACATCTAGATACTCAGCGATCTCCTCAACCTTGGGCGAACGCTGCAGCTCGTTGGTGAGTTTGTCAGTAGCTTGGTTGACCTTGGCCGAGAGCTCCTGCAAGCGACGGGGCACGCGCACACTCCAGCCCTTGTCGCGGAAATGGCGTTTGATCTCGCCCAGGATAGTGGGTGTTGCAAACGTCGTGAACTCGAGCCCGCGCTCGGGGTCAAAGCGGTCGATAGCCTTGAGCAAACCCAGATAGCCGACCTGCATGAGGTCGTCGAGCGGCTCGCCGCGATTCTTAAATTTGTTGGCAAGAAACCTTACCAGATTCATATGGGACATGACGAGCTGCTCACGGGCGTCCGGATCACCGGTCTCCTTGTAACGACGAAACAGCTCGCGGGTTTTCTCCTTGTCCCAAGCGGTCTTGCCGCTCCGGGAACGTTCGGTCATATTAGATATCCGCCTTGAGGTCGAGGGAAAGCGTCAGGGGCGCCGCAGTCTTTTCGTAGCAGTCGCACACGCTCGCGAGGATGAGCTCGGCATACACCGCAGCCTGGTCGTCTTCATCGACCGTAGCCTGATCGCCAAAGGTTATAGTCATGCCAACATGGGTCTCATCGACATCGAATTTGATGGTGATGTCATCGCAGTCGACCGCGGTACAACCGAAGATGAAAGCCTCCTCGGCAGCCATGCGGATGTCCTCGATGCGATCGACAGACATAGAGCACAGGGCACCAACGTTGGCGGCAGTCATGCGCACAAGACGAGCGAGACGCGGGTCGCCGGCAACGGTCAACGTTATGGGGCAGGTTGCTTCGCTACTCATCGCAGGACTCCTCAGAGGTCTCGGCGGGCGTATACGTGTAATACTGAGCCGGCTTGGCTGAAGACTTCTGAGCCGCATCTGCGCCATCGGCGGACTCGTCCTCCGCCTTGCCAATCAGGACGCGCTCGGTCGGCTGCTCGGCTTCTTCGGCGGCAGCGGAAAGCTTGCGCTCGGCTTCGGCTGCAGGAGCCTTCACCTTGTTAAAGAGTTTCTGCACGGCACCGGCAGCGGAGTCGGTCACACTCGACACGGCATTGCTGGCCTCGGCCATACTGCCGGTGACCTCGGAAATATCGCGGACGACCGCCTCGACTTCTACGAGGTTGGAGGTAAGGGCATCAACTGCCGTCTTGCTCGACTTAAGCAGCGGCTCCATCTGGGCAAGTGCCGGCGTAAGCTCGTCGACAGCGCCGTCGAGTTTTGCCACCACCGGCTGCGCCTCGGCGATGGTGTTGTTGAGGTCGTTCACGGTCTTATCGAGCGAGTCGACAACATTGCGGGTCTTGCGCAGGGTAAGCGCGAGCTCAGCGATGGCCCACACGCCGGCAACGGCGAGCAGCAGCAGGGCGATTTGAATGGGACTCATACAAGCCTCCCGGAAGAATCGAAATACAGACGCTTTTCATGGTACCCCAAAGGGGACCGAACATGCCAAGAGCAGCAACGTGGGACAAAATTATCAGCAGCTACTTCGGTGCATTCCCGCTGCGGTCGCGTTCGCTTTGCTCTACGCGCCACTCTTCCCAGCCGCGCCCGGCAGGCTGCCAGAACGCACCGCGCTCCAGCCCCTCGGGCAAATAGCGCTGATCGACCCAGCCTTCGGGATAATCGTGCGGGTATTTATACACACCGTAGTCGTCGCTGCCTGGGCGATGGCGATCGCGCAGATAACTCGGCACCTCGCGAAGCCCACTAGAGTGGATATCGGCAAGCGCCGCATCGATCGAAGCCTCACACGCGTTGGATTTTGGCGCCAAGCACACATAGAGTGCAGCCTGAGCCAGGTTAATGCGGCACTCGGGATAGCCAATGACCTCGGCAGACTTAAACGCGGCATGTGCCACCAAAAGCGCCTGTGGGTCGGCGTTGCCAACATCCTCAGAAGCATGAATCATAATGCGACGGGCGATAAACTTAGGATCCTCCCCCGCATCGATCATGCGCGCAAGCCAGTAGACCGTGGCATCGGGATCGCTACCACGCATGGACTTAATGAACGCACTGATGATGTCGTAGTGCATGTCACCGTTTTTGTCATACGTAAAACCGCGACGCGGATTGGCAATCTTTACGTCATCCACGGTGATGGGATAACGCTCCCCCGCCGCCGGCGCTGGCGTTCCCTCGGTATCGGGACGCGTGACGGCAATCTCGCTCGCAAGTTCGAGCGTCGTGAGCGCCGAGCGAGCGTCACCCGCTGCCAGCGTGCAGATGGTCTTAACCGTATCCTCATCGGCCGAGAACTTGCCGTTCAAACCCTGCGGAGCCTCGAGTGCACGCTCGATCAGCGTGGCAATGTCCTCGTCTTTAAGATGCTCAAGCTCCACCACGCGACCGCGCGAGAGCAATGCCGAGTTGACCTCGAAGTACGGATTCTCCGTCGTGGCGCCAATCATAATAACGGTACGGTTCTCAACCGCATGCAGCAATGCATCCTGTTGTGACTTCGAAAAGCGATGAATCTCGTCGATAAACAGGATGGTGCGACGGTCGTACGTATTCAGACGCGTCTTGGCCTCGTCAATCACGCGGCGAAGATCCTTTACGGTGCCCGTCACGGCGCTGACTTCGACAAACTCACTCTTGGTATGGTTGGCGATAATGTGGGCCAGCGTCGTCTTGCCCGTACCGGCCGGCCCGTACAGTATCACGCTCGAAAGCACATCGTGCTCGATCGCGGCACGCAACCATGAGCCCTTACCGACGGCCTTTTGCTGGCCCACATACTCGTCGAGCGAATTGGGGCGCATGCGAACCGCAAGCGGCGCATTCTGAAAGGAACGCTCGCGCGTCGAAGCAGAAAAAAGGTCGTCCATAGCCATCCCGTGCATCAATCAAAAACGTTTTCCACTAACAGTATACCGAATTTATACGAACTACCGTTCGTTAATATAGGTACGGTGCGGAAACTCCAGACCAGGGAACAGCTTGCTCGTGAGCTCACAGAAATAGCCATCCGTCATGCTCGCGATATAATCCACCACGGCTTGATCCTTGTCGTCCTGCCAGGCATAGGTGCGATCGTAGTAGGAAAGTTGCTGCTCAATGCGCGAAATATGGTGCTTAAAGATGTAAGAGGACTCGTCGCCACTGTTTAGATCCCGCAGACAACGGTCGTAGAGCTTTACGAACGCCTCGCGCAGCTCCGCCTCGGAATCGCCCTCGATACCGCCCTTGCTATAGATCCTCTCGTAGTTCTCCCGCTTGGCACGGCGAATTTCCTCAAACAGGTCCTCGCTCATCTCGATGCGCGGCTTACCATAGCTGTGCTCAACGATATCGATGGAGGCATGCGTGAGGATCCAACTGTTGTAGGCACCGCCCCGGCCATCATCAAAAGCGTCGGGCGAAAGCAGGCCCGCCGCAATCGCATCCTGACGGTCACGACCGACGTAGGCAAGGATATCCGAGATGCGAACCACGCAGCCCTCGAGCGTCATGGGACGCAGGTGTCCAATGGCGCCATAGCCCGTGGCAATACAGTCCTCAACCGTCTGATCGAACTGGTCAAAGGAGCCCATGTCCGAGAGCTCAAACACACGCTGCTCGTACTCGCCGTTATGGCATAGCACGCCGTCGAGCGTCTGGAGCGACACGTTGCGGCCATACAACGCGTCGAGCACGCGGACCGACTGCACGTTATGGAAAAAATAACGCCCCGTACGCTCATGAAAGATATCGTTGAGGAAGCGCTCGCCGGCATGGCCGAAAGGCGTGTGTCCCAAGTCGTGACCCAGGCCAATCGCCTCGATCAGATCGCAATTGAGCCCCAGGGCGCGACCGATATCGCGCGCAATGCGCGAGACAAGCTGCACGTGCAAACCGCGGCGCGACAGATCGTCATTGCTACGGAAGCTAAAGACCTGCGTTTTGCCCGCATAACGGGTGTACGCCGGAAGATGAAGTATCTTTTCGGTATCGCGCATAAACGCCGGACGCATAAGCGTGCCTTTGTCGGCGGCGCGATCAATACGACGAATGACCTGATCGTCGTTGCAACGATACGGGTTGACATGGCCCGAAGCGCGATCGGCGGCAATGCGCTCGACAAGTTCGGGCGACAACGCCGAGGGAATACGGTCCATGCGCGCCTTAATGACGGCCGTTTCTTGATTAGTTGCCATGGCATGCTCCTTAAGAAGGATGCGCAATCGGTTACAAAGTGCAGCCCACGACCTCGATTATGGCAAAAATCGGCACCAAAAACGGGAGCAATGGCAGGGAGCGCGATTTTGTGATGAGGCAGGAGACGGCAAGGACCAGGAGCGCAGTGGCAAATGCGACGATGCCGCCCATAGGGTCGAGCGTGCAAAGCGCAAAGAGTGCCTTAGCATCTCCCATGCAGATGCCGGGAGCGCAGCGAACACGACGCCAAAACGACTCAGTGAGCACAAGGGCAAGGTAGACGATGACCGCAAGACCGGCGTGGTCAAGCGCCGTGTTAACGCCTTTGTCGAGCCAAACGCCTGCTAATGCCGCCACCGCGCACGCAGCGGCAAGCTCATTGGGAAAACGTCGCTCACGGGCATCAATCGCCGCGCCGGCAAAGATGCAAATCCAAAACGGGATATAGAACATCGGACTCCTCCTCGAGCTGCATAGCAAAAGCAAAAACCACCACAAAGGTGCCTCTCCCCTTTGTGGTGGTTTTGGTGGTGATTATTTGGCGCCTTGCATGACCTCGTCAAGGGTGACGTTGACGGCGTGCTGCGTCGGCACCCAGTCGACCTTCAGGAACAGCGCAGCCACCGTGATGGGGATATAGCTGAACATAAAGATCGGGAAGGTAAACAGGTTAGTCACCAGGCGCCACTTTTGCGCGCAGTGAATATGCTTGTACTCAAAGATAGTCGTGAGCAGCGCTAGGATGAAGAAAGTCTGATACATCATCGCGAAGGTCATAATGAGCGAAGCAGCGCACGCCTGCATCTCGACTTCGGTTGCCAAGAAACCATGCGAAAGGCCACCCACAATCAAGAACGTCGCATTAGCGAGCATCGAGATCAAGGACAGCAGCATACCCGGGGCGATGGTCATAAACATGTCGTAGGCGGCAAAGCGATGATAGCGGAAGGTCGATTTGACCAGGTGCTTACCGTAGGTAAAGAACACCTGGTAGAAGCCCTTGGTCCAGCGCATGCGCTGTTTCCAGGACGCCTTAAACGTCACGGGCTGCTCGTCAAAGAACTCCGCAGGCGCATAACCGATGCGAATGCCGTGAATGGCGCAGAACGTGGTGAACTGAATATCCTCGGTCAGCGTATGGAACTGCCAACCGTGCATGCCCTCGATAACGCTGGCGGAGATGAGGTAGCCCGAACCAGAGACAGCGCAAGAAGTCTTGCAAATGTTGCGCGCGTTGTTGAGAAAGCGCGCCTCGCGCAGATACCACGTAGCATTAGCCGCCGAAATCCACGAGCTGCCGAAGTTTTTGGAATTGCGATAGCTCGTGACCACATGGAAGCCCTGGTCAAAGGCATCGTTCATCTTGGAGACGTAATCGCGGGAGATGACGTTATCGGCATCGAAGATAAAGTAACCTTCAAACGTATCCGGATACTCGTTAAGGATACGGTCGAAACCAAAGTCCATGACCCAGCTCTTACCCTTGCGGGCAAGGTCGTTGCGCTCATAGACAATGGCGCCCGCCTCGCGCGCAAGCTGTGCCGTGTTGTCGGTGCAGGCATCGGCGACCACAAAGACCTCGATAAGCTCGGACGGATAATCCTGGTCCTTGATGGAGCGAACGAGGTTGGCGATCACGGCCTCCTCGTTATGCGCCGCGATAAAGAAGGCATAGCGGTGGAGTTTTTTGGCCTTGGGAGGCGCGACCTCGCCACGAAGAGCACCGATGACAAAGAAGACCACCTGGTACAGAAAGCAGACCGTGAGCAGCGTGACGACAATCTGGTTGAAGATCACGATGGGCGTGTTGGTTTGTAAAAAGGCGAGCATGCAGGCTCCCAGGAACGCGTTACGTAAACAATCGTATATCTTACCGCAGGCTAGGGGCGTTCAAGAAACCACCTAATACTGACTAGGCTTCGAGAAGACCGAGCTGAGGAACGATCTCGTCGCCGGCAGCGGTGCGACCAAGCGAGCGCGGGGCCAGGTCGTCAAGAACCGCAGCGAGATCCCACGGCAGCTCGTCGCGGCACTCAATGCGCTCCCCCGTCACGGGATGGTCGAATGCAACACGCCAGGAATGAAGGAATTGCCTGGTCAGACCCTGATCGGCGCGTGCATCGCACTTGCCGTAGAGCGGATCGCCCACGCAGGCGTGGTTGATATGGCGCATATGCACGCGAATCTGATGTGTGCGGCCCGTAAACAGGTGGCACTCGACGAGCGTATAGCCGTCGTCAAAACGCGTGGAATCGAAGCGCTCGAGGACCTTAAAGGTCGTAATGGCCTGGCGCGCGAAAGGATCGTCCGAAACCGCCATCTTGACACGGTCACGCGTAGAACGGGCAATGCCGGTGTTAATGGTGCCCTCATCCATAGCGATATGTCCGTGAACGAGCGTGATATAGCGACGATCGAGCGTGCGCGTGCGAATGAGATTTTGGAGTGCGCGCTGCGTGTCGTCGTCTTTTGCCGCAAGCATGAGGCCCGAGGTATCGCGATCTAAACGATGCACGATGCCGGGGCGGTCCTCACCCTGCACGGTACCCAGATGGTCAATGCCGCAGTGGTAGACCAGAGCGTTCGCAAGCGTGCCGCTCTCGTGGCCATGGGCGGGATGGCACACCAGGCCGCGCTGCTTGGAGAGCACGATGAGGTAGTCGTCCTCGTAACGGATATCGAGGGGGATGGCCTCGGGAATCACATCAGTGGGATTATGCGGCTCGGGCAGGTCGACCGAGATACGGTCACCGGAGCGCACAGCATATTTTTTTGATAGGCAGGTCTCGCCGTTCACGATTACGGCGCCGCCCTCGATCAGATGCGCGCAGGCAGAGCGCGTGGGGCAGCCGTCGTTGGCACCCAGAAAGGCGTCGAGACGCTGGCCAGAGCAATCGTCGGCAACAAGAATATGGATGTCGGCCATTAACGCTCATTCCTTTCGCGAATCTTGCGGGCACGCTCCCCACGCTGCTTGGCTTTGCGCTTGGCGCGGGCCTCATCACGGGCATTGAGCTCGGCAGTCGCATCGACTTCGCGGGCCGCAGGGCTCAAGAACATGTAGCCGATGAGGGCAAGCACAACGCCTACGGTGATGCCGATATCGGCCACGTTAAAGACGGGAAAGTCGATGAAGGTGGTGGCAATAAAATCGGTCACAAAGCCAAAAGTCAGACGGTCGATCGCGTTGCCAATGGCGCCGCCCGCGACCATAGCCATGCCCACAACCTCCAAGCGAGCAAGCTGGGGCGCGCGAAGCAAGTACACGGCAATAGCGATAATGACCGCCAACGCCAGCACGGCAAACGCGATGCCATGCCCCTCGCCCATGCTAAAGGCAGCACCGATATTGCGGACAAATAGAAAGTCGATCACACCGGGGATAACAGTCACATGCAAAGCGTCGCCCGCGGCACGAACCGCAAGCTTGGTCAGCTGGTCAACAAGCAGCACAACCAGCGCCACCCCACCAGCAACACCCAACCGCCAACGCAAAGGCGGCGTCATATCCCCAGCACGACCCAAATCAATCCCCTACCCTCAAGAACATCGAATTCCGTTTAACGCAATTAACCATCTTATATTGCCACACGCAGAACGCACGACATATCCACCAACGCAAGCGAAATAACCAGCTAAAAAGGAAAGCGGCATTCCGAAAAACAGAATGCCGCTTGAATGTGACACAGGTAGTCAATGGAGACGTTCTTGTTTGACTAGTCATTTAAGAACGTCCCCAACGACTAGTTCAGCGCCTCCGCACAGCGCTTGCAGATATGCGCGTGGCCGTTGTACTCGCCGACGGTGGTGCGATAGTTCCAGCAACGGTCGCAGCACTCGCCCTCGGCAGCCTCAATGGCAACGGAGAGCTCCTCGCCCTGGGTCAGCTCAACATCGGAGACGATGTAGAACTCGGCCAGGTCGACGGCCTTGTCGCCGGTCAGCAGCGCATACATCTCGGCGGGAACGACCGCCTTGACGCGGACCTGTTGGCTCTTGGTGAAGGTGCCGGCAGAGCGGGCATCCTCAAGGGCCTTGGTCACGGCGCTACGGAGCTCGAGCGAAGCCTCGAGCACGCCCTCGAACTCATTGGCCTCGTCGACCGTGATGGGCGACTTGTACCAATCGAGCAGCGCGGCGTACTTCTGATGATCGACGCAGCCGGCGGGCGCATAGGCCATGGCCTCATCGACGGTGTAGGACAGGATCGGCTGCAGATCGCGCATGAGCATCGAGAAGAGCTCGGCGAGCACGGTCTGGGCGCTGCGGCGCTCGAGCGAGCCGGGCTTTTCGCAGTACAGACGGTCCTTCAGGGCGTCGAGGTACACGTTGGAAAGCTCGGTAACAACAAAGTCGTAGAGCGCACGGTAGGCGCGCGGGAACTCGTAGCTGGCGTAGGCATCGTCGACCTCGGCCTGGACCTGGGTCAGACGGGCAACCATGAGCTTGTCGAGCGGCAGCAGATCGGCAAAAGCGACGCCGTCGGTCTCGGGCTCAAACTGGCCCTCGAGCTCGGAGAGCAGGAAGCGCAGCGTGTTGCGGAAACGACGGTAGGCATCGGACGTACGAGCGAGAATCTCGTGGTCGATGGAAACGTCGGAGCTGGTGTCGACGGAGGCAACCCACAGGCGGATGATGTCGGCACCCATCTCGTCACAGACCTTATTGGGGTCGATGACGTTGCCGAGCGACTTGGACATCTTGCGGCCCTGGCCGTCGAGCGTGAAGCCCTGCGAGACGACCGCCTTGTAGGGAGCATGGCCGTTGGCGCCAACCGAGGTGAGCAGCGAGCTCTGGAA
Source organism: uncultured Collinsella sp. (assembly GCA_900547765.1). Classification (GTDB taxonomy): domain Bacteria; phylum Actinomycetota; class Coriobacteriia; order Coriobacteriales; family Coriobacteriaceae; genus Collinsella. The sequence continues at coordinate 11,053 of URIA01000050.1, forward strand.
CCAACCGCGGTGCTGGTCGGAGCCCTCGAGGTACACGTCCGCCGGGTACTCAAGCTCGGGGCGATACTCGCAGACGGCCTTCCAGGACACGCCGGAGTCCCACCACACGTCGAGGATGTCCTTATCGGCCTTGAGGTGATGGCCGCCGCACTTGGGGCAAACGCAAGCCTCGCCCAGGTAGCTCTCGGGAGCGTCGGTGAACCAGGCGTCGGAGCCCTTCTCGTGGAAGAGTTTGATGACGGCGTCGAGCGTGGCGTCGTTCATGACCTTCTCGCCGCAGTCGGCGCAGGTGTAGCTGGGGATCGGCACGCCCCAATTGCGCTGACGGCTGATGCACCAGTCAGGGCGCTGCTCGACCATGGCGCCAATGCGGTTGGCCGCGTGGGCCGGATACCACTTGACGTTCTCACGGACCTCCTTGCCAGCCTGCTCACGCAAGCCGGTCTTGTCCATCGAGACAAACCACTGGTCGGTAGCACGGAAGAGCACCGGGTGCTTGCAGCGCCAGCAGTGCGGATAACTGTGCGTGATCTTCTTCTCGAGGACCAGGGTGCCGCGCTCGCGCAGGAACTCGATGATGTGCGGGTTGGCCTCGTCGGTATCCATGCCGCTGAAGGGACCGCCGGTGCCAAACTCCTCGCCGGTGTAGAACTTGCCGTCGTCATCGACCGGCATGCAGATGTCGATGATGCCCTCCTTGAGGCAGGCAAAGTAGTCGTCGACGCCGTGGCCGGGCGAGTTGTGGACGATACCGGTACCGTCATCGACACCGACGTAATCGGCCAGCAGCGCCACGCCCTCAACACCATCAAAGATCGGCTGCTTGTAGTGGATGTGGTGGAAGGTCTCGGCAGGAACCACGTAGGGCTTGCCGTCGACCATAACCGGGGTGTACTCCCAGCCAAACTCCTCGCAGCACTTGGGAGCCAGGTCCTCGAGCATGACCTCGGCACGACCGTCGTGCTCAACGGCGACGTAGGCGGCGCCGGGCTTGAGGGAAACTGCCTGGTCGGAGGGGATGGTCCACGGCGTGGTCGTCCAGATGATAAAGTCGACCGGGCCGTCGAAGTTCTCGAGGCCGGCGGGCTTGGAAGTCATCTCGAAGCGCACGAAAATGGAGGGGCTCGTCTCGTCAGAGTACTCAATCTCGGCCTCGGCGAGTGCGGTGTGGCAGTGCTTACACCAGTGGACGGGCTTGTGGCCGCGATAGATCATGCCCTTGTCGAACATAGCCTTGAAGACCTCGATGTCGGCGGCGTCATGCTGGTGATAGAGGGTCAGATACGGGTTGTCCCAATCGCCGAGCACGCCCAGGCGACGGAAGCCGGCCTTCTGCAGCTCGATGTTCTCGACAGCGAACTTATTGCAAAGCTCGCGGATCTTAGCCGTGGAGGTCTGGTTGAACTTCTCGGTGCCGAGCTTCTCCTCGACCTTGTGCTCAATCGGCTGACCGTGGCAGTCCCAACCGGGGACATAGGGAACCTCATAGCCCTGCATCATCCAGTAGCGGTTGATCATGTCCTTGGAGATCTTGTTCATGGCATGGCCGATGTGGATCGGGCCGTTGGCGTACGGAGGGCCGTCGTGCAGCACGAACTTCTTATGCCCCTCGTTCTTCTTTAGAACTTGCTCGTAGACCTTGTTGTCCTGCCAGTCCTTGAGTCGCTTGGGCTCGGACTTGGAAAGACCGGCACGCATGGGAAATCCGGTTTTGGGCAGATTCATCGTCTGCTTGTACTCGTTTGCCACGGTACCCCTTTCATGTCGTGGGCGCGCACGCCCTCTGGGCACCAAAAAAGCGCCCGTCCCTACAAGCTGGGACGAAGCGCCATAAAACAGGCAGTCTGCCCGTAAAAGCTCTTCGCTTAACCACCCAGCTTAGATGCCCTCGCCCGCGTATTCGCGCGCTCGCATCCGTTACTCGGCTGGCCTGTATCGACGGCCATCTCGGCGATGTCTACTAAGACGAACCTGCGCGGCACGTCCGTTGGGATCGCAGCTCCGGGGTGATTTTCATCGGTCGCATGCACGGGTTCTCAGCGCTCCCCGCTCTCTGTGGCATGCGGACGGCCGACTACTCGTCCCCATCAACGCTTATGCGGAGTATGCTAGCACGTTCCACGCCGACGAAAAACCCTCAACACTGGTTTTATACGTTCGAAATTTCTCGCGGCTGTGGACCTTCTCTTGGAGCAAAATACCTGAAAGCACTTTATCGAACGAAAGAAGGTTGCTATGCGCACGATTGGAATGAGCGACTACACCGTTGGCGAGGATTGCTTTGACGAGCTGCCCACCGCACTGGCGGAGTACGGAGCGACCAAGGTCGCGATCATCGGTGGCAAGCGGGCACTGGCCGCAGCACTACCCGGTATCGAAGCTGCGCTAGCGGGTACCGACGTCGAGATTCTGGAGACGCGCGTCTACGGCACCAACAGTACGGGCGCCAATATCGCCAAGGTCGTAAACTCCCCCGCCTGCCAGGAAGCCGACGTGCTCATTGCTTGCGGCGGCGGCAAGGCGCTCGATACCGTCAAGACGGCGGCCATCGAGCTCAAGAAGATCGTCTTTACCGTACCGACGATCTGCTCCAACTGCTCGGCCGCGACCGCCATTGCCGTTGTCTACAACGACGACGGCTCGCTCGAGGGCTATTCGTACCCCAACCGACCCGCGCACATCTTCATCAATCCCAAGATCATCGCCGAGGCTCCGGCGGAGTACTTCTGGGCTGGCGTGGGCGATGCCCTGTCCAAGCAGCCCGAGGTCGAGTACGCCACGAGCGCCGGTAATTTGGAGCACACCGCCGGTCTTGGCCTGGCGCTCGCCCACACCTGCTCCGAGCCGCTGTTTACCTACGGCGTCCAGGGTCTTGAGGACGTACGCCAGAACCAGTCGACCGAAGCCGTCAAACAGATCGCGCTCGACATCGTAGTCAACACGGGCTACGTTTCCAACCTGACCAACCAGAACGATTACTACTACAACTCGAGCGTAGCGCACGCGTTCTACAACGCCACCTGCAGCATTCCACGCGAGGGCTCCTACCTACACGGCGAGGTCGTGAGCCTGGGCGTGCTGGTGCTGTTTGCCTATACGGGCGATACCGAGAACCTCGAGCGCTACGCCGCCTTTAACAAGCAGATGGGGCTACCCGTGACGCTTGAGCAGGTCGGGCTTTCCGAGGCCGATATCCCTGCCCTGTGCGAGCACGCGCACGCCACCAACGAGTGGAAGCAGGGCAACCCGGAGCCCTTCACCGACGAAAAGTTCGCCGCCGCCATAAAGGCTGCCAACACCTACGGTCACACGCTCTAGGCCTAACCCAAAACCACCACAAAGGGGACAGGCACCTTTGTGGTGGTTTTTTATTGATCCAGCATGTTGGGGTCGAACTCGCTTGCCGGGATCACGCGGTACCCGTGACGCAGCAGCAGGTCGACGAAAACACCGTTGCCCGCGGTGAGCGTACCGCTAAAGGTGCCGTCGTAGATGTGACCCGCACCGCACGAGGGGCTGCGGTCCTGAAGGATGCACGCGACTATCTCTTCCGGTCCGCCTGCCTGCTCGCACATATCAAGCGCGCGCTGAGCACCCTGGCGAAACTCGCGATCGACTGAGGTACCCTCGCAGGTACGGACCTCGCCGTTCACAATCTCGGACGGCTTGCGCGGCGTGGGCAGGCCCCCAAAGACCTCAGGGCAAACCAAGAGGACCTCGGTCCCTGTACGCTCGCAGGCCTCTACCAACTCGCGATGATAGTTGTCGAGCCCGTTATACTTGCAGCTCTCGCCCATCAAGCAGGCGCTCACCACGATCTTCATTTCCATCCCTCTCAAGCAAAACGCCCCATTTGAGAAAGCTGCTCAAATGGGGCGTCGGCGTTTACTGGCTCGACCGCGGCTTTACTGTTGCTTGGGCATCAGCGGATTCTCGCGCGTGAGGAGATTCATAAACTCCTCGCCCGTGATCGTCTCCTTCTTGTACAGATAACGAGCCAGCTCGTGGAGCTTAAACTTGTTCTCCTTCAGGATCTGCAGGGCGCGATCGTGCGCGTCCTCGATCAGCTTAGCGACAATCGCATCCACGCGCTCGGCCGTACCGGGGGCGCAGGTGAGCGACGTGTCCTGATTGAGATACGCGTTCTGCACGGTACCGAGCGCCATCATGCCAAACTCGTCGGACATACCAAAGCGCGTCACCATGTTGCGGGCGAGCTTGGTGGCCTGCTCGATATCGTTGGCGGCACCGGTCGTCATCTCGCCAAAGATGAGTTCCTCGGCCGCACGGCCGCCGCAGTAGACGGCAAGCTTGTCCAAGACCTCCTGGCGTGTCGTCAGGAAGCGCTCGTCCTCCTCGACCTGCATGGTATAGCCAAGAGCACCGCTCGTGCGCGGCACGATGGTGATCTTGGTAACCGGCGCGGAACCCTTTTGGCGGGCAGCGACGATGGCATGGCCGATCTCGTGGTAGGAAACGACCTGCTTCTCGTGGTCGGAAAGCACCGTGGACTTACGCTGTTGGCCGGCAATGACGACCTCCACCGACTCCTCGAAGTCGTCCTGGGTTGCACGCTTGCGACCCTCGCGAACGGCGCGCAGGGCGCCCTCGTTGATGATATTGGCCAGGTCGGCGCCCGAGGCACCGGGCGTGGCGCGGGCAATCGCGGTCAGATCGATCGGCGGCTCGGTCTTCACACTCTTGGCGTGGAGCTCGAGGATGTTCTTACGGCCGGTCAGATCGGGCAACTCGACGGGGATGCGGCGGTCAAAACGACCGGGGCGCAGCAGGGCCGGATCGAGGCTGTCGGGACGGTTGGTGGCAGCGAGGACAACGATACCCTTGTGGTTATCGAAGCCATCCATCTCGGTCAGCAACTGATTGAGCGTCTGCTCGCGCTCGTCGTTGCCGCTAAAGCCGCCGCCATCGCGCTTCTTACCGATGGTATCGATCTCATCGATAAAGACGATACACGGGGCCTTTTCCTTGGCCTGCTTAAACAGGTCACGAACCTTTGCAGCGCCGCGACCAACAAACATCTCAACGAACTCAGAGCCCGAAATGCTGAAGAACGGAACACCGGCCTCGCCGGCAACAGCCTTGGCAAGCAGGGTCTTACCGGTACCCGGAGGGCCAACAAGGAGAGCACCGCGCGGCAGCTTGGCGCCGATCTCCTCGTAGCGCTGCGGCTTCTCCAGAAAGTCGACGACCTCCTTGAGAGACTCCTTGGCCTCTTCCTGGCCGGCGACGTCCTTAAAGGTCACGCCCACGTCCTTGGAGGCAATCACGCGCGCGCCGGACTTACCCAGTCCGCCGCCGCCAAAACCGCCGCCGCCAAAGTTCATCGACGGGCCGTCATCACCCATGGCCTTCTTCATGCGGCGGTTGAGCCACCAACCGATGAGGAAGAAAATCGCCATGGGAAGAATGAGTGTGAGCAGGTAGTAGGTCATCAAACCCGAGTTTTTATCGGGAACGACCGACTCCAGCGAAGCGCCAGACTCAAGCACGCGATCGGTAAAGCCTGCATCATTCGGCACACCGGTCGTCTTATAGGCGATGTTCTCGTCCTCGCCCTTCTTGGTGTAATAAATCGTATAGTCGTCGGTGTTGTACTCGACCTTTTCGACGCTCTTCTTGTCGAGCGCTTTCACAAACGTCGAGTAATCGGTCTCCGTAATCTGCTGCGTGTGACCGATGTTGGGGAACAGAACGGTCGAGAGCACGAGGTAGACGACGAAGGCGATGAGCACGTAGAGGATCATATTCCGTCTACGCTTGTTGTCATCCATCTCCATCTGCTTGAACTCCATCTACTGGGGTTGATAATGCTAACTAGAATACCCAACCCGAGCGTCGATAAACCGACGCCGGGCACGAAAGGACAGAGATGGCATCACTGTAGGTCGGCAAGGTTCAAATCTATACAGGCGACGGCAAGGGCAAGACGACGGCTGCGCTGGGGCTCGCGCTGCGCGCCACGGGCTATGGACTTAACGTTCTTAGGCTGCAGTCTGCCAAGAAACTGCACTGCGCCGAGCATGATGCGGCGCCCCGTTTGGGTCTGCGCATCGTACAAGCCGACCGCGACACGCCCGAGGCCTGCGCGGCACAGATTCTGGAGCTAGCACACGAGCAGATATCACAGGTCGACGTTCTGATTTTGGACGAACTCGGCGAGGCTATGCGCCGCGGCTTCGTGACACGCGAGGATGTCGAAGCGCTGATCGCGATAAAGACCGCCACCACGGAACTCGTGCTCACCGGCCGCGGGCTGCTGCCGTTGGCCGACCTCGCGGACTTAGTCACCGAAATGCGTCCCATCAAACACTACTTCGACGAAGGCCTCCTAGCCCGCCAAGGCATCGAATACTAATGGCTCTGTTAGACCAGGATTGACATACATGTGTCCCCACGGTGCCATATCGTTG
>URIA01000051.1 GCA_900547765.1 uncultured Collinsella sp.
AGTTGAACGTCAGATTGTCCAAATGCGGCCCGCGCAGCGTCGAGCCGTTACGCGGTTTGGTAAAACCGCGTAACTAACTAGAAGCGGTTACCGCGGAAGCCGCCGCCGTTGCGGCCGCCGCGATCGCCACCGCGACCGCCGCGGTCGTTACCGCGGTTGCCGCCGAAGCCGCCACGGTTGCCACCGCGATCGCCATAGCCACCACGGTTGCCGCCAAAGCCGCCGCGACCGCCGCGGTCACCACCACGGCCACCGCGATCGCCAAAGCCGCCGCGACCGCCACGGTCGCCGCCACGGCCACCGCGATCGTCACGACCGCCGCGAGGACCGCGGTCCTCGTCCAGGCCCATGGCGACGAGCGGAGCGATGACCTTATCGAGAGCGGTCATCAGCTCGGTGGCCTCCTCGTAAGAAAGCTCGGGCAGGAGCTTCTCCTTCTTGTTGGCAAGCTCGACCAGGCCCTCAGCGGCATCCTCGGCAGCGAAGACAACGATCTTGCGCATATCGCCCTCGGCGTCGTCGATGCGGCCGACCAGATCGGCAGCCTCGGCCTCGGCCATCAGGCCATCGAGCTCACGAAGGCGCATGCCCAGCAGGTCGGACATTTCCTTCTGCTCCATCTTGGGCTTGAGGTCAAGAAGCTTGATGGCGCGCTCGATGTTCGCCATGCGCTCGGCCTTGGCCTCCTCCTCCTTGGAAATAGCAAAGCGACGGCTACGCAGCAGGCGGGCGGCCTTCTGCATCTTGTCCATCAGCTCTTCGTCATCGTAATCAACGGCGGCCTCGACAACCTCGGCCTCCTCCTCGGCGGAAACCTCGTCAGCAGCCTCAACCTCGGCAGCTTCGGTCTCGTTCTCGGTCTCGTTCATGATCTCTTCGTTCTCGGACATGAGACTCCTTCTTGGCCCTCTCGGGCATCATCGCCCCATTCGCGGGGCCCGTCGCGCACTCTTTGCGCTTTAAACATTCATGCCTCTCGGCAAAACGTCCATTAGTTTATGGTGTCGCCATCCAATCTAGCTGCAGAATCTATGTGCACACATTAATGCGACATGTGCGACTCGCGACGAGCGTACACCAGTGACGCCACGAACCCGACCACGGCAATTACAGCCGTCACACGCACGGCAGTTGCAAATCCAATCGCCTGGGCAACGTCCGTCGCAGCGCCAGCGGTGCCGGCAGTCGCCGCAGAACTCGAGAGCAAGCCGATAAACAGCGACGGGCCAAACGATGCGGCAATCATGTTCCACGTGTTGAGCAATGCCGTTCCGTGAGGATGCTCAGCGGCAGGAAGCGTCTCCAAGCCGGCCGTCTGCGAGGGGCTCAGCACCAGGCCGACTCCGGCATACACCACAACGGTCAGCGCCACGACGACGCCGATGTTCATGCTTGCCGCCGTCATCGAGATTGCAGTCTGCCCCACGGCAATCAGGGCAAAGCCGACCGGCAGCAGCGGCCATGCGCCACGGGCGTCCATCACGCGTCCGCCCACAATCGAGGTCACGGCGTTACAGGCAATCGCCGGCAAAATGAGCAGGCCCGCAACAAGTGCGGTCATGCCGTAGGCACCTTCAAAATAGAGCGGCAACAAAACACTCATCGAGAACGTCGTCATCATCGACACCACCACAAGCAGGCACGCAGGCCAAAAGCGAACGCTCGCCATGGGACGCACGTTAAGCACCGGATGCTCGAGCTTGAGCTGACGGGCCGCAAACAGGCCGAGCAGCACAACGGCAGCGAAAAGCGCCACGACACCGGCAATCAGATTGGTCGAGAACTCACCCACGGAATACACAAACGCCGTAATGCCGGCAGCGAGCAAAACAACCGACAGAATGTCAAGCGTGGTGTTCGAGCGCTCTCCGACATTCTGGACATGCTTTACGCCCGCCGCAGCGACCGCAATGCCGCCCACCAGCGGCACTACGAACACCGCCCTCCAGCCAAATAACGTGCACATAAGACCGCTAATCACGGGTCCAAACGCCGGTCCTAGCGTAATGCATGCGCCGCCCAGGCTCAGATACAGACCGAGCTTCTCGCGCGGGGCGCAAGACAGCACCACGTTCATCATGAGCGGGAACAAGACGCCCGATCCCGCAGCCTGCAAAATACGACTTGGCAGCAAAACGCTAAACGACGGAGCGACCAGGCACAGGACTTCGCCGGCGACCATGCATCCGCATGCGAAAAACAGCAGCTTGCGCGTCGAGAAACGGCCGGACAGGAAGGCCATGATGGCCGTAAAAATCGACGTCACGATCATGTAGCCCGAGACGAGCCACTGTGCCGTGGTGGCACTCACCGAAAAGGCTGCCATAATGTCGTGCAACGCCACGTTAATGATGTTCTCGTTAAACGCGGCAACAAAGGCTGCAATATACATTACGACGAGAATCGCCGCAGAGGCCGATGGCGTTACTTGAACTTGTTGCTGAGATTTGCTCCCCATGCATTTCCTTCCTCTTGGAACGACAGTCGCATCGCCCCAGAGGAACGGTCCAGGGCGAAAAATGAGCCCTAGACTTACGCCAGACGCCGTACACGACGAATCTGGCAACATGGTCCAACATCGAAAGATTGTAACGCTGACGCGCAGCTTTCCTTCCGCGCTATTATTAAAAGTCCACGAAAGCACGAGACATGAGGAGCCCGCCATGATTAAGCCCATCATGAAATCCGAGTTCTTTTTGCGCCTGCCTTCCGAAGACGCGGGACCCGACGATGCCGCGACCGGGCAGGACCTCCTGGATACGCTCCATGAGCATGAGCACGAGTGCGTGGGCCTTGCCGCCAACATGATTGGCGTGCGCAAACGCATCATCTGCGTAAAGGACGGCAACAGGACGCTGCTGATGTACAACCCTCAAATTCTTGAGCAGGTCAATTCCTATCAGACGAGCGAAGAATGCCTCTCGCTTTCCGGCGAGCGCCCCTGTACTCGCTATCGCCGCATTAAGGTTGAGTATTTGGACGAGAATTTCGTCCACCGCATCAAAAACTTCTCGGGCTACACCGCCGAAATCATCCAACACGAAATCGACCACTGTTGCGGAATCGTTATTTAGTTCCGCCGATTCAAGAAAGCTCCCTGCAGCGAAACAACTGCAGGGAGCTTTTCATAGTGCGGAACTTCTATCCCACTAGCTCTGGCGGTAGTGATCGAAGAAGTCGGCGAGGTCTTCGAGGGACTCCTTGAGCACTTCCATGCGCGGCAGGTACACGATACGGAAGTGGTCGGGCTCAGCCCAGTTGAAGCCGCCGCCGCGCGTGATCAGGATCTTCTTCTCGTGCAGCAGGTCAAGGGCGAACTGCTCGTCATCGGTAATGTTGAACTTCTTCACATCCATCTTGGGGAAGATGTAGAACGCCGCACGCGGCTTAACCACCGAGATGCCGTCAATCTTGTTGAGCGCCTCATACACAAAGTTGCGCTGCTCGTAGACACGGCCGCCGGGGCGGATGTAGTCGTTGACGGACTGATGGCCACCGAGCGCCGTCTGAACGATCGACTGAGCCGGCACGTTGGAGCACAGGCGCATGTTGGAGAGCATGTTGATGCCCATGATGAAGTCGCTCATGCAGCGCTGGTTGCCCGAAAGCACCATCCAGCCAATACGATAGCCCGCGATCATGTGCGACTTGGACAGACCGCTAAAGGTGACGCAGGGCAGATCGGGAGCGAGCGAGGCAATCGAGACGTGCTCGTAGCCGTCCATGCACAGGCGGTCGTAGATCTCATCAGCAAAGATCATCAGCTGATGCCTGCGTGCAACCTCGACGATGCCCTCGAGCACCTCGCGCGGATAGACGGAACCCGTGGGGTTGTTGGGGTTGATGATGACGAGGGCTTTGGTCGCGCTCGTGATCTTGGACTCCATATCCTCCAGGTCGGGATACCAATCCGCCTGCTCATCGCACAGATAGTGCACAGGATGACCGCCGGCAAGGGTTGCGCACGCCGTCCAGAGCGGATAGTCGGGGCTGGGGATCAGAATCTCGTCGCCATTGTCGAGCAGCGCGTTCATCGAAAGCTGAATGAGCTCGGACACGCCGTTGCCCGTGTAGATATGCTCCATCTGAACGTTGGGCAAGCCCTTGATCTGCGAATACTGCATGATCGCCTTGCGCGCGGAGAACAGGCCACGCGAGTTGGAATAGCCTTCGCAGTCGGGCAGCTGCTGGCGCATGTCCTTGATGACCTCATCGGGCGTGCGGAAACCGAAGGGCGCCGGGTTGCCGATATTGAGCTTGAGGATGCGCTCGCCCTCGTCCTCCATACGGGCGGCCTCGTCGACGACGGGACCGCGCACGTCATACAGGACGTTATCGAGCTTGGTGGATTTAGAAAAAGTACGCATGGTGGTGCTCCTTGCAATTTGAGCTGAGGGATGGGGTTCGGGCTTGGAATCGTTGCGGGGTGATGATGCCTCGCCTTGATCGGCGTCGCCGGCAAGCAGCCAGGTAACATCGACCTCCAAAATACGGGCGAGCAGCTCAGCCACATCGCGCCGCGGAATCGTCTTGCCGCTCACATATTGGCTCATCTGACTCTTGCCGAGTTTTTTGCCGAGCATCTCCGATGCGCGGATCACGTCCGACTGGCGAACGTCGCGATCGGACATAGCCTGTCGCAGACGATCGCTAAACGTCTCTTGGGCCACTAGAACCTCCTTGCTGGCAAAGTTCAATTTATACAACACGAATTGAACCTGAGTTCAATTTAGGCAGCAGTATAACGCCGTGCTATTTCGAATAGTTCAATTTCAAAAATAAAATGAGCAAGACCTCGAGATTTATCCCAAGGCGATAACGACGTGCACGCATTTAGAGGTATTCGAGGAAACGAGCGGCGGCAAGCGAAACATCGGCCGTTCGATATATGGCGTTGATCTGCCGATGGGGATGCCCCTCGAGCGAACGCACGGCAACATCGAACTGACAGCGACGCAAGATGAGCGCCGGAAGGATGCTCACGCCCAGGCCATCCTCGACCATAGCCATAATCGCATAGTCATCCCAAGTCGACAGTTTTGAGCGCACCGCCAGCCCCGCCCGACGGAACAGCGGCGTAATCTCGTCGTCGCTACCGCGTTCCAGCAGAATAAACTGCTCGTTTGCCAAATCGGCAAGGGAAACGACCTCCGCCGTGGCAAGCGAGGAGTCCGCTGGCACCACGGCCATCAACTCGTCTTGCACCAACGGTCGCGACGCCATGCCGGCGCCGCGTGGCTCGCGCGGAATAAAGCCCAGGTCGCAGCGGCCTTCCGCCACCCATTGCTCAATCTCGGAGTAATCACCCATCAGCAGCTCGTAATCGACATCCGGATGATCGGCGCGAAAGCGCGCAATCACCGGCGGCAGTACATGGGTCGCCACACTCGAAAACGTACCGATGCAGATCTTGCCGCGCATGAGCCCACGCATCTCGTCCACGTGTCGCTGCAGGCGGCCAAACTCCTCGCAGAGCGCCTCAACCGCCGGCATGATCTGCCGCCCATCGGCAGAAAGCACCACACCCTCGCGGCTGCGGTCGAGCACCTTAAAACCCCAATCGGTCTCAAGGTCGCCCACCATGCGGCTCACGCCCGACTGCGAATAGCTCAGCCGCTCGGCGGCGCGCGTAAAACTGCCGGCCCGCACCGTCTCGAGCAGCACCTGCATCTTTTGAATATTCGTTTCCACGGCACCCCTCCACCTTTACATGAGTTTTTGTCATGTTATCCATGCATTATATTCGCTTTTCTTCTAAAGCCAGTTCACCCATAGTGAACATGCTCGAATATAGAGGGGATGTCAGCACATGAACAACGGATTGTTTACGTACTTAGCAGCATTGCTATTGTTTGGCTCCAACGGCATCATCGCCGCTGCCATCGCGCTGCCGAGCTCCGATATCGTACTGTTGCGCACGTTTTTGGGCGCTCTCACCCTTGCCGCCGTCCTCTTCATAACCAAGCGCCATAACCTGCAGGCTCCGTCTCGCCCCCGCGAGGCCGCAGCGCTCATCGTCTCGGGCGCCGCGCTGGGCGCCAGCTGGATTTTCCTGTTCCGCGCCTATCAGACGATCGGCGTTGGTATCTCCTCGCTGTTGTATTACTGTGGCCCCATCATCGTTATGGCCCTCTCCCCGCTCATTTTTGGCGAAAAGCTGACCGGCAGCAAAATCGCCGGCTTTATCGCCGTCGCCTGCGGTGCTTTTCTCATTGCAGCGCAAGGTCTAGGCGGCAATATGCCCATTGCGGGCATCGTCTGTGGAATCGCCTCGGCCTTCTGCTATGCATTGATGGTCATCGCCAGCAAGGGTGCGCCTCACATCGAGGGCCTCGAGAACTCCGCACTCCAAGTGAGCGCCGCCTTTGTGACCGCACTGGCCCTCACGCTCATCACGCAGGGCGCTCCCTCATTCCTGTCCGCCGGCGTCGCCGCCAGTATTGATTGGCGCGCCGTCGCTATGCTCGGCGTCGTCAACACCGGCATTGGTTGCCTGCTCTACTTTAGCGCCGTCGCCAAGCTGCCCGTCCAGACCGTCGCCGTCGTCGGCTACCTCGAGCCGCTTTCGGCGGTCGTGTTCTCGGCCGCCCTTTTGGGTGAAGCCATAACACCGGTCCGCCTGATGGGCGCCGCGCTTATCATCGGCGGCGCGATTTTTTGCGAACTCGCCGGCAAACGCGCAAACGCCAAGGCTGGCATCGCCCAGACAGCACGTGCTTAAAAGCCCCTGCTTTGAAATGCTACCTGCGTAGATAAATAATCCCCAGCTGAGGATTATTGTCTAAAATAACCCGATGTGCCAAACTGCTCTTGTATGTATAAAGACGGCATAAAGTTTTTTGTCCTAGACAGATAACCGGATGTCTAAGGGAGTCCTCGTGGCACACAACAAACTGGAGGCAAACCTCCAAGACCAGCGCGGGCAAGGCGGGCACGGAGCCATCCCCCTCTCCGCTGGCATGCTGCTCGTAACGCTCGGCGTCGTCTATGGCGACATCGGCACGAGCCCCATGTACACCATGAAATCAATCGTCGCCAACAACGGCGGCATCGGTACCGTCAGCGAGGACATGATCCTGGGCGCGCTTTCGCTCGTCATCTGGACCATGACGCTCGTGACCACGGTCAAGTACGTGGTAATCGCCATGAAGGCCGACAACCACAACGAAGGCGGCATCTTCGCCCTGTTCAGCCTCGTACGCAAGGTGGCACCATGGCTGATTCTGCCCGCCATGATCGGCGGCGCGGCGCTGCTCGCCGACGGCATCCTCACCCCCGCCGTCACGGTCACCACAGCCATTGAGGGTCTGCGCACCATCGAATGGGGCCATGCGCTGCTGGGCGACGGCCAGACCAACGTCATCATCATCACCATCATCATTATCTGCGGCCTATTTGCCATGCAGCGCGCCGGCACCTCGTCAATCGGCAAGCTCTTCGGCCCGCTCATGACGCTGTGGTTCCTGTTCCTGGCAGGCGCCGGTCTGTTCAACATGCTCGGCAACCTGTCCATCTTGCGCGCGCTCAACCCCATCCGCGGCATTATGTTCCTGTTCTCGCCCATCAACCATTCGGGCATTATGGTGCTCGGCTTTGTCTTCCTGTCGACAACCGGCGCCGAGGCCCTCTACTCGGACATGGGCCACGTGGGCAAGGCAAACATCTATGCATCCTGGCCATTTGTTAAGGCGGCCCTTATCCTCAACTATCTGGGTCAGGGAGCTTGGCTACTCGCCAATAACTCCAACCCCCAGATGCTCGCGATGGATATCGTCAACCCGTTCTATATGATGCTCCCCGAGCCCCTACGCCCCTTTGCCATCGTGCTTTCGGCCGTGGCGGCCATCATCGCCTCACAGGCGCTCATCACCGGCTCGTTCTCGCTGGTATCCGAGGCAACGCGCCTCAACCTTATGCCGCACCTGCGCATCCACTACCCCAGCGACACCAAGGGCCAGCTCTATATTCCGCTCGTCAATAACATCATGTGGGTCGGCTGCATCTTCATCGTGCTGCTGTTCCAAAACTCCGAGCGCATGGAGAGTGCCTACGGCCTCGCCATTACCGTGACCATGCTTATGACCACCACGCTTTTGACGAGCTATATCGCCGGCATTCTCAAGCACAAGCTGGGCGCCTGCGTCTTCGCCCTGCTCTTCGGCGCCATTGAGCTGTGCTTTTTCGCCTCGTGCCTCACCATGTTCTTTGACGGCGGCTATGTGATGATCTTCTTGGCCGCACTGCTGTTTGGCCTTATGTATGTGTGGCGTCGCGGCACCGCCATCGAGCGCACGCAGACGATTCTGCTGCCCGTCTCCAAGTACATCGACCAGCTCAATCGCCTGCGCAATGACGAGACCTATCCCGTGCTCGCCGACAATCTGGTATTTCTCACCAACAGCCCCGACCCGCTCACACTCGACCGCGACGTGCTCTATTCCATCCTGGACAAGCACCCCAAGCGCGCCAAGGCATATTGGTTCATCAACGTGCACGTTACCGACGAACCCTATACGCACGAGTATTCCGTCGAGACCTTTGGCACGGACTTTTTGTTCCGCGTGCGCCTGGACCTGGGCTTTAAGGTCAACCAGCGCGTCAACGCCTATCTGCGTCAGATCGTCGGCGACTTGATGGCATCGGGCGAGCTGCCGCCGCAACATCACACCTACTCCATCTACGAGACGCGCGGCAACGTAGGTGACTTCCGCTTTTGCATGCTGCGCAAGATGCTTGCCCCCGAAACGGACATCAACCGCAATGACCACCGCGTGATGGCCATCAAGTACGCCGTCCGCCGCGCCTGCGGAAGCCCGGCACGCTGGTACGGTCTCGAGAACTCGGCCATCATCATCGAGTACGTGCCGCTCTTTGCCCGCATGCGCCCGGCCGTCAAACTTGTGCGCACCCAGGTGCCGCTCGAGGTTCAGATCGAAGAGGCCGAGGAAATGGAGGTCGACATCTTCTCGGACGACTTGGTCAACGGCAACGAGGCCGGCAAGAGCATGAACGTCGATCCCACCGAGCTGCTCGAGAGCGTCGCCGATACGCCCGAACAGCAACTCGACGGACTCGAGAGCACCCAGTTCAACGACGCCAACTTCTAACACGCCACCAGCCATTGACGACAACGGCCTCGCATCTCATAAGAGGTGCGAGGCCGTTTTATGTCGCAACGGACCAGTGAGCTACGAACGGCGCGGCTCGGGAACCACGAGCCTATCGGGGCTCGCGCCCTCGGCATCCATCAGGCTCACGTAGCGAATCGACGGATCCCCATACATCGCGTAGTAATAATTGCCCGTGCGCGCGCTAAAGCATCCGGTGTAGATAGTCTTCTCGAACTTGCCATCGCCCATCCTGGACGCTCCCTCGATCATCACCACGCCCTCGAGCGAGCGGAACATGCGAACGACGTTTTCGGTCTCGCTCTCCTTTTGCGGGTAATTGGCATTGAGGTACGCCGCCTTTACAAAACGGCTCGGCGAATAGCAATCGCCCGGAATGCCGCGCATGCCGGCACCGGCTCCATAGGGCTTAAGCTCGGCGCCACGCCATGTCGCCGTCTGCGGAAAATCGCTTGTGGCGGTGATATAGGTGCGCAGGTTTTCCATGTGCCACGGGAAGGTGGGCTGATTGGCAAGGGTGTCGACCGGATCGTCGTATACATGCAGGCCGTCAGCCATCATCTCGACCACGATGCTGCGCTGGCTGTCGCCGATAATCCAATGGAGCAGCGACACGCCCAGCCCCTCTCCGGCAGATTTGGCGACAATCACCGTATCGCGCAGCGCAGCCTCGACCTCGCCGACCGTCGAGAACGTCGCTGCCACCCACAGGGGAAACTCATAGGCTGCGATATTGGTCTTGCCGTCGACAGGGTCCTCGGCATACTCGGCATAACCCGGGAAATTGAGACCCGCCACGGCGAGGCCTGCATCGTTGCCGCAGTCGAAGAACATAGGGTAGTTCTTGTAATCGATGCACATACCGATCACCGCGTGTGCCGCTGTCGCGTCGTCGATAAACGAATACGGAATGTGAAACCCGCGCGGCATCACGCGAACCTGTTGGCCGTAGTCAAAGCTCCAGTCGAGGTTGCGGCCCAGATACATGTGGCCAGAATTATCGGTAAATCGAATGCTCGTGCACATAGCGCCTCCTAGCTTTACGTTCTTGCTAAGGTCATTGTCACCAAACAAAAAGGCGCTAAACACAAAAGCCCGGACATGACAACAATGTCACGCCCGGACTTACACAAGCAAGATAAACTCAACCAATTCAACCCCGCAGGTCGTCTAAGGGGTCAAAGTGCCGCAGATTGCCACGAAAGAGGAGCGAAGCGTACTTAAGGTACGCGAGCGACGATTGAGCGGCAAGGTGCGGTGCTTTGATCCCCTTAGACCAACTTGCCGAGACAGTGGTCGATCATATGCTGGATCATTTGTGCCTCAAAACCCGCGTAGTCGCGGCGGCACTCCTTCATCTTGCCGTCGACGATCTGGTCAAAGGCAACCTTGCACTTGATATAGCGCGTGGACTTGGTGACCTCCTCGTGCGTCAGGCAGCTCTCCTCCATCTTGCTGGCGCCCAGGCCAAACACCAGACGGGGGTTGTAGAGCACGTGGGGCTCGCCGGCGTCGTCCAGGTAGACGCAGACCTTCTTGGTAACGCCAATCTGGTTAGCGGCAAGGCAGCCGGCATCGTCGAGCGACTTGATGGTATCGATCAGGTCCTGAGCAACCGACTCGTCCTCGACGGTCGCAACCTCGCAACGCTGGGACAGGATAGCCTCGTCGTGGCAAAGCTCTTTAATCATACGTTCCTCCATAGGGGTCGTTGTAACCGCTTAAGTATACGGTACCCACACATTTTCATGCGATAAATACCGTCCGTCTGTTACAAAGCGCCGAACATCAACATGCGAGGAACAGCAAGGTTGTAAAGACGATATAGTAAGTGAGTTCGTGTCAATCGGCCTAAACTCGGAGCCGAACAAGGAAAGGGTATGCATGGACGAACTTTTTCACGTCAGTGAGCGCAAGTCCACAATCGGGACCGAACTTCGCGCTGGACTGACAACATTCCTGGCGATGGCCTACATCATCGCCGTCAACCCCGCAGTGCTCTCGGGCGCTGGCATCGATGCGGGAGCGCTCGCCTGCGCCACCTGCCTGGGCGCCGGCATCATGACCATCTGCATGGGCATCTTCGCCAACCGCCCGCTCGCCTGTGCGTCGGGTCTGGGCATCAACGCCATGATTGCGGGCATCGCCACCACCATGTGCGGCGGCGACTGGCACGTGGCCATGAGCGTTATCTTCCTCGAGGGCGTCGTCATCTTGCTGCTCGTCCTTTGCGGCCTGCGCGAGGCCATCATGGACGCCATCCCCGTGGTCCTGCGCCACGCCATCTCGGTGGGTCTGGGCCTGTTTATCGCCATGATCGGCCTGTGCGACGCCGGCATCATCACCGCTGGCGCCGGTACGCTCGTCGGCCTGGGCGACATCGCCTCCCCCACCTTTATCGTCGGCATCATCTCCATCGTCGTGACGGTTGCCCTGGCTTCCCGCAACGTGCCGGGCTCGCTGCTCATCGGCATCATCGTCGCCGTTATCGCCGGAATCCCGCTGGGCGTCACCCATGCGCCCGAGGGCCTCATCGCACCGCTCGACTTCTCGACCTTCGGCGCCCCGTTTGCCAGCACTGCCGACGGCAACCTTGCCATCGTGAAGGTCCTGACCGACCCGATGCTGCTCGTCGTTGCCTTCTCGCTGCTCATGAGCGACTTCTTCGACACCATGGGCACCGCGATGGCCGTCGCCAAGCAGGGCGAGTTCTTGACCGAGGACGGCAATGTCGAGGACATCCGTCCCATCCTGGTCGTCGACTCCGTGGCCGCTGCTGCCGGTGGCTTTATGGGCGTCTCCTCCATCACTACCTTCGTCGAGTCCACCTCTGGCGCTGCCGACGGTGGTCGCACGGGCCTCACCTCCGTCACCACCGGCGTGCTGTTCATTCTCGCCGCGTTCTTCTCCCCCATCGTCACCATCGTTTCCAGTGCCGCCACCTGCGGTGCTCTGGTCTACGTCGGCTACCTCATGATGAGCGAGGCCTCCGAGATCGACTGGTCCGACGTGTCGCAGGGCTTCCCGGCGTTCATGATTGTCGCCGGCGTGCCCTTCACCTACTCCATCTCTGCCGGCATTGGTCTGGGCTTTATCGCCTACGTGGTCGTCGCGCTCTTTAAGGGCGAGGCCTCCAAGATCAAGCCGCTCATGTGGATCGCAGCCCTCGCCTTCCTCGTCTACTTCTTTGTAGCGTAGGCGCAAGATTCGCAATACCAAACAGCAAAGCGCGGAGTCGCATCGAGCGGCTCCGCGCTTTGCTTTTAAAGCCAGGCACCACACGGACACGCGATGTATTGCTTCGCAAGTTTTGGACGTTTTGCTCTCCAAACGGCACTACCGCCGGCTACATCCTGCAGATATGCTGGATATAACCGCATAGGCCCTATGAGGATGGGAGTAACCATGGCCGCCTTGTTCACGACCCCCAAGCGCAATGACAAAACCTCTGGAGCCCATTTTGTCGAGCCCGACCTGCGCCGTCGCACGCTGCTCGCACACGGCAGCTGGCGCCGCGTGACGCGCCGCATCGTTGTAGGCGCCGTATGCGCGCTTACGGTAAGCTCGCTGCTCATGCCGAGCATCTCGCTCGCAGCCGAGTGGGTGGACGTTGGCGGCGTCCGCCACGAAGCGGCCGCGGGCCCCACGGGAGACGCCGCCGGTACCTGGTCATGGGATGGCGCCGATGACATGAAGCTCAACGGCTATAACGGCGGCGCGATCGAGGCAGCGGGCAAGCTCAACGTGAGCTACGAGGGCAACAACACTGTCACTAACGACGACGGCCGCGGCATCAAGGTTAAGGATGGCGCGAACGAGAACGCCGAGCTTAATATTCAGGGCGACGCGTCCAGCACGCTCAACGTGACATCTTCTCGTGACGCCATCACTTCCGTCGGCAACATCAACATCGACGGCGCTGGCACTGTCAACGCCACGAGCACCGAGCACGATGCCATCGATGCCGGGGGCGATGTCACCATCAAGGGCTCGGGAAACGTTAACGCCACGGGCGATTCGGATGGCATCAGGGCCGACGGCAACATCACGATCGACAACAGCGGAATCGTCACCGCCAAGGCCACCGAGGATCAGGGTATCGATGCTAACGAGAACCTCATCATAAAGGGCGGCGGCAAGGTAGAGGCAAGCTCTATCGAGGACAATGCGATTTGGGCCGACGGCAGTATCGAGATCTCGGGTGGCAGCCAGGTCAAGGCAAGCTCCGAGGAAGACGCCGCCATCGACGGTAAAAACAGCCTCACGGTCACGAACGCTTCCCTCAACGCAAGTGGCGTTGGGTATGGCATCTATGTCTACAAGGGCATCACGCTCGATGGCGCGACCGTGACGATCCGCGCAAGCTCAGATGGCGGGGAAGTCAGCGCACTCTTCACCGATGAGGACGACATCGTCATCAAGAACGGCTCGACTGTGGATGCGCTCGCAGAAGGCAGGTTCTCGGTTGCAATCTCCACCAGTAATTTCTACTCCGGCGAAGCGGGTGGCCATATCTACATCAGCGACTCCGTTGTCAAGGCCATAGTCCGCTATGCCGAGACCGGCGGCGACGGCCCCGACCACTACAGTGGAGACCAAAACGACGAAATCATCCCTGAGTCCGAGGGCCTGAACATCGGCATCTTCGCGCAGACCAGCGAGGGCATCACGCCCGCGACCATCTCGATCGTCCGCAGCAGGGTCACGGCCGAGGGAGACACGGCGGCAATCTTCGCCCTTGCCATGAGCGCGGACGGCAAGGCGATCGGCACCATCGAAATCGAAGGAGCCACCATCCAGACGCCTGAAGGCGGCAAGGTCATTGACTATCGCAACAAGGAAGAACTCAGCGACGGCATCGTCTACGAGGCGGGTCAAACCATCGGCACGGGCGACGCCGTGATCGACTCCCCCTACAACGAAGCAGTCGCCAAGAGCACGGTCATCGTGCCTCCCGAGGAGACCAAGCCCGAGGAAAAGCACGGCAAGACCAAGCCCGAGGGTTCCAAGTCCGAGGGCACGAAGACAACCAAGACCGTTGCAGTTGCAGCCAAGGGAGCCAAGACCGTCGGCAAGCTCGCGGCAACCGGCGACACCTCGAACGCAGCCATCGTGGCAGCCGCCCTTGCGGGAACAGCCGCCATCGCCGCAGGCGCCCTGGCGAGTCGCAAACGCTCGTAAACACTTTTTCGCACAGGACGGGTGGATCGCAGCCCTTGCCTTCCC
The DNA here is from genome assembly GCA_900547765.1 of uncultured Collinsella sp. GTDB lineage: Bacteria > Actinomycetota > Coriobacteriia > Coriobacteriales > Coriobacteriaceae > Collinsella. Next base: position 14,355 of record URIA01000051.1, read on the forward strand.
CGTCTACTTCTTCGTAGCGTAAGGGCAAGGCTGCAAAAGCTGAACAATAAAGCGCGGAGTCGCCATGCGGCCCCGCGCTTTTCTTTTAGCGTCGGTCCCTGCGCCGGCGTGCGGCCTATTTCTCCCCCATTTTGGCCATTTTGCCCTCCAAACGGCACTACCGCCGGCAACATCCAGCAGATACGCTGAACCTAGCCGTATAGGCCCTATGAGAACGGGAGCAACCATGGCAGCCTTGTTCACGACCCCCAAACGCAATGACACTACCGCCGGAACCCATGTTGCCGAACCCGACGTTCGCCGTCGCATAGGACTCGCGCACGGCAGCTGGCGCCGCGTGACGCGCCGCATCGTCGTAGGCGCCGTGTGCGCGCTCACGGTGAGCTCGCTGCTCATGCCGAGCGTCTCGCTCGCGGCGGAATGGGTCAAGGTCGGCGAAACCAAATACAACGCCGGCACTGCGGCGGGCGACGAGACCGGCACCTGGTCGTGGGACGGCGCCGACGACTTGAAGCTCAACAACTATAACGGCGGCGAGATCCAGGCCGCAGGCAAGCTCAACGTGAATTACTCGGGAAACAACGTCGTCACTGCCGACTGGATCGAAGGCATCAAGGCTTCTCATGGCAAGAATGAGAACGCCGAGCTCAATATCCAAGGCGACGCGGGCAGCACGCTCAGCGTGACATCTACTGAGGACGCTATCCTCTCCACGGGTAATATCAACATCGACGGAGCCGGATCCGTCAACGCCACGAGCGCTGGGTTTGATGCCATCGACGCCGAGGGCGATCTCGCTATCAAAGGTTCGGGCAACGTCAACGCCACGGGCGTATCGGATGGCATCAGGGCAAACGGCAATATCACGATTGACGACAGCGGGGCCGTCACCGCCAGGGCTACCAAGGACAAGGGTATCGGAACCGACAAGAACCTCACCATCAAGGGTGGCGGCACAGTCGAGGCAAGCTCAGCCGATAGTGAGGCCATTTGGAGCGGCGGCAACATCAATATCTCGGACGGCAGCCAGGTCAAGGCGAGCTCCGAGAAAGACGCCGCCGTCGAGGCCAAGGGCAGCCTCGCAGCCACAAACGCCCCCCTCAACGCAAACGGTGTTGAATATGGCGTCTATGCCCACAAGGGCATCACACTCGATCATGCAAACGTGACAGTCCGCGCAAGTAAAGGCAGATACGGTGACGCCATTGCCCTCTTCACCTACCAAGACGATATCGTCGTCAAGAACGGCTCCACCGTGGACGCGTTTGCGGAAGGCGAGGTTTCGGCTGCATTCTCCACCAGAAACGATCGACCCAACGAGGAGGGTGGCCACATCTACATCAGCGACTCCGTTGTCAAGGCCATAGCCCGCTATGTCGAGAACGGCGACGGCCCCATCCCCTACAGCGAAAACCAAGATGGTGAGACGAGCCCCGAGCCCCAAGGCGAGAACATCGGCATCATCGCCCAGACCAGCGAGGGCGTCACACCCGCAGTCATCTCGATCATCCGCAGCAAGGTAACGGCCGAAGGAGATACAGCGGCAATCTTTGCCCGTGCCATGAGCGCTGACGGCAAGACAATCGGCACCATCAAGATTGAGAACGCCGCCATCCAGACGCCCGAAGGCGGCAAGGTCATTGACTATCGCAAGCTCCGTGACGGCATCTACGAGGCAGGCCAAGCCATCGGCACAGGCGACGCTGTGATCGACTCCCCCTATAACGAAGCTGTCGCCAAGAGCATGGTCATCGCGCCTCCCGAGGTAGCCAAGCCGGAAGACCCCAAGCTCGACGAGACCAAGCCCGCAGAAAGCAAGCCCGCGGAGTCCAAGCAGAGCCCCAGGCCTGAGGGCTCAAAGCCGACCAAGGCCGTTGCGGCTTCAATCACGAAAGCCAAGACTACCGGCGTGCTCGCGGCAACCGGCGACACCTCGAGTGCGGCCATCGTGGCAACCGTCCTTGCGGGAACAGCCGCTATCGCCGCAGGCACCATGGCGAGCCGCAAGCGCTCTTAGACGCCTCTGCGCACATGGCAGCTCCCGCGAAGGCCCCGAGTCCCAGCACCGTTTAACAACGCCACCGCCGAGCTCCCCTCCGGCGGTGGCGTTTTCCATATGCGTCCGCAGGGTATGCACGAGATTGTCTTTGGTCTAGCCCAACCTGCATGAGCCGGCGTGCGACAATGGGGGCCGTCGATATCACAACGCCGAGAGAAGCCCGTCATGGAAGCGCATCAAAAGCAGATAACCGTTCATGCACAGCATGCCGAAAGCGCACCAGTCATCTATCTTCCCGTGGTCATGGGCGACGGCACGGAGGTTTATGAACGCTGCCGAGAGCTCAACTGCCCGCCGTTCACCCTTGTCGCCATTGGAGGGCTCGATTGGAATCACGAGCTGAGCCCCTGGGAATGCGACGGAACTATACGAGATTCCGAGCCCTTTGGCGGACAGGCTGCTGGTTTTCTTGACGAGTTGTTGAAGCAGATAATCCCAGAGGCCGAATCATCGCTCCCGCAACCGCCCGCCTGGCGCGGCGTTGCCGGCTACTCCTTGGCGGGTCTTTTTGCACTGTGGGCACTTTGGCAAACAGATGTCTTTGAGCGCGCGGCAAGTGCATCGGGGTCGCTGTGGTTCCCCGGCTTTATCGACTACGCGCGCGAGCGCACGATGACAGCTACGCCCGACGCCGTCTATCTGTCACTCGGTAAAAAGGAAACCAAGACGCCCAACCGCATGATGAGGCACGTGCTCGACGACACGCGCGCAATGGAAGAGCTACTCATCGAGCGAGGCATCCCAACAACGCTGGCACTCAACCCCGGCAATCACTTTGCCCAGACCGACCTGCGCATGGCCCACGCCATACACTGGATACTGACGCATTAAAAATGGCATCCACGCGTACATACGCATGGACGCCATTTTTAATTTGGCTGAACGCAGCTGCTATTCAGCAGTCTCCTCAAGCTCGGAAGTATCGAACTCAAAGTCGTTACCGGGCAGGATGGCGTTGAGCACAATGCCCACCAGCGAGCCCACGGCAAGGCCCGAAAGCGAAAGGCTCTGTTAGACCAGGATTGACATGCCGACCTGCCGGCTAACTCGCCGTCTCCC
>URIA01000052.1 GCA_900547765.1 uncultured Collinsella sp.
AGACGGCGAGTTAGCCGGCAGGTCGGCATGTCAATCCTGGTCTAACAGAGCCATAACAAATGCCATGAGCAGTGCAGCGGCCTGCTGGTCACCCGTGGTGGGCAGGAAACCCTTGACCGTCTTGACGATGTTCGTCACGGTCTTGGGCGTGCCGGGATCGGGCGTCGGCACGGGCGTCTCGGGCTTCTTGTACGTGTTGTTGAACACGATACCCTCGACGCTCTTGTCGCCCTTGGTATAGGCGACGCTCGCCTTGAGGTTGCCCTCGCCGTCGTCGACCACGTTGACGGTCGCGGTAAAGACGGACTTGTCGTAGGTCATACCGGCCTCGTCGCCCTTGACCTCGCTGATGGTGTAGACGTACGTACCAGGCTCGTCGTACTCGAACTTGTCGAAGTTAATCTTGCCGTCGGCATCGTTGGTGACGGTGGACTCGATGTCCTCGCCAACGAGCTTAAAGCTAAACTCGTCCTTCTTGAGCTCGCGTCCCTCGAGCACCTTGATGGCGCCGATGGAGACCTGCGTGGGCATGGCGTGATACTTGTTGGTAAAGCCAGCCGACTCGGTGGTTCCCTCGAGCTTGTGCGTCGCGGTCAGCGTGCCGTCACCATTGTCGGAGACGGTGGTCACGACGGTGTAGGTCGTACCGTCATAGGTAACGCCCTTGTACAGGCCAAGCGCGTTGGGGCAAGCCTCGCGCAGCGTGTACGTGTGCGTGCCGGGCGCCTCGTAGCGGATCGGGCTCAGCGTAACGTTGCCGCTGGCGTCGTTGGTGCCACTAGCGACAGTCACGCCGTCCTCGAGCAGATCAAACGTGAACTCGCCAGCTGCAAGGTCGCGACCGGTCAGACGCTTAACCGTCTTGACCTGATCGGTCACGACAGAATCGGTGGGCGTCACGCTGTAGGTGTTGGTGAACGTGAAGGCCGCACCGTCGTCGCCGTTGCGCTTGACGCTCAGGTGCCCAGCGCCGTCATCGGTCACGGTGTAGGAAACCTTGCGCGTGGCGTTAACGTCGTTGGTCACGCCAGAGGCGCTACCGGACTCGGTCACCGTGTAGGTAAAGGTGTGCGAGCGCGGGGCGGTGGGGGCTGCGGGCTCGGACTCGTCGCTGGGCTCGTCGGCGTTGACATCAGCGTCGGCGTTGGCCTCTTCAGCCTCTGCCTCGTCGGCCTCGTCTGCCTCGGCCTTATCGGTCGCATCGTCCGTCACGCCCAGGGCGCGGTTGAGGTCCTCGAGCGTAAAGTGGATCTTGCCAAAGTCCACGTTGCCGGCCGCGTCGTTGGTTGCGGTCGTGCGCTCGGGCATCGGGGCACCCGCCTCATCGGCGGCCACGGTAAAGGTAAACTTACCCGTGATGTCGGCCGGGGTCAGGCCCTCGGCAGCCTGGAGCTTCTTGGTGCCGGCAAGCGCGGCGTCAACGGCATCGGCGCCGTAGACGTTCTCGAACAAGGGCTCGATGCCACCGTAGTCGACCGTTGCCGTCAGGGTACCGTCACCGTTATCGACGACGATAACCTTAAAGCCAAAGTACCACGTTGTAGCAGAAACGCCGTTCGGCAGCCCGTGTATAGCTTCGTAGGCCGTGTAGTTAATGGTCCAAGCAAGCTTACCGTCCTTGTCGGTACGATGGGCAAGCCCGGCAGACTCAAGATCGGCAAGCATCTTGGTGTCGTAGTGCAGCGCATCAAAGCTCACGTGCCCACCGATATTGGGCTTGAGATTTTCATAACCCACAAGCTCACCCTGATAGGCGATACCGAACCAGAACTCGCCGTCAACCATCGGGCGACCGGTCAGGGTCTTGGCGGCAACGACCTGAGCAGCGGTGCCACCAGGCGTGTTGGTCGTAGCGCTATAGCTGTTGACGAACGGGACCACGGCGCTCTCGACCGCGGCCGCGCCGGTCTTGTACTCGGTCACCAGCGTGCCCTCGGAACCGCCGGAGACGGTCGTCGTGGCGGTGAGCGTGCCGGCGGTGTCGTCGGCGATGGCGATCGTCACGGTGCGGACAGCGTCGTCGTAGGTGTAACCCGGCTGGCCGTCATTCTTCTCGGCAACGGTGTATGTAAAGGTCTTGCCGGCATCAGCCTTCGTAAATTTGACCTCATGGCCCGCCAGAATGTCAATCTGGCCGACTGTTCCCTCTATCGTTGCGGGGGACTCATAGTTGTTGGCCCCGGGCAGCAGGCCAAGTGCGCTAGCCGAATCATCGTCGGCGGGCGTCACGGTAAAGGTGAACTGGCCCTCGGTCATGGGGCGTCCGTAGAGGGTCTTGCTGAGCTTGAGGCCGCCGGCCGCGGCGTAATCGAGCTCAGTGCGGTACGTGTTGGTAAAGCGTCCGTTTTCCTTCTTAGTGACGTTGGCGGTCAGGGTGCCATCGCTGTCCTCGGTCACGGTCACTTCGGCGGTTGCGACATGCGCGTCATACGTCATGCCGACCGTGCTGCCCGCGTTCTCGCGAATCTCGTACTTATAGGTTCCGGCAGCGGCGTAGTGGATCTTACCGAACTTGATGGCGGCGATGCCGTCCTTCGCGTCCCTCTTGCTCACGGTTACGGTTGCGGGATCGGGCAGCGGGGTGCCTTCGGGGGCGGTGATGGTAAAGCTGAACTCGTCCCCATCCGTCCAGTCGCGACCGTCAATAGCCTTGCTCAGGCCAAAGTCGAGCTCGGTCTCGAGCGGGGTCACGCTGTAGGTGTTCTTGAACTCGGCGGGCTCGGTGCCCTTCAGGACATGCTCGGCCTTGAGCGTGCCGTCGCCATTATCGGTGATGGTCGTCACGATGGTGAACTTGGCATCACTGTAGGTGACGCCCTTGCTGGTGGTTCCGCCGTTGACCTCGCGCAGTGTGTAGGTGTGCGTTCCGGCCTTGTCGTACTTCACGGCGCTCATCGTGATCTTGCCATCGGCGGCGTTCTTGCCGGTGGCGACGACCTTGGCGTCCTTGCCCTCGCCCTCGACGAGCTCGAAGGAGAACTCGCCCTCAGCCATGTCGCGCCCGGTCAGGACCTTGGTCGCGGCGATCTTGTCGGTGACGCTAAATTCGCCGGGGTTCGGCTTGTAGGAATTCTTGAACTCAGCAGTCGTGGCATCCTTCAGCTCGTGCTTCGCCTCGAGCTTACCCTTGCCGTTATCGGTGATCGTGGTCACGACGGTATAGGTCTTGTCGTCGTAGGTGATGCCGTTGCCTTCGGCACCCTTAACCTCGCGCAGGATATAGGTATGCTCGCCAGGCTTATCGTAGGTGATTTTGTCCATGACGATCTTGCCGTCGGCATCGTTCTTGCCGGTGACGACGACATCGTTACCCTCGACGAGCTCGAAGGAGAACTCGCCGTCCTTGAGGCCGCGCCCGGTCAGGACCTTGGTCGCGGTGATCTGGTCGGTGACACTGGAGCTCACGGGAGTCACGTTGTAGGCGTTCTCGAACGCCGCGGGCTCGTCGCCCTGCAGCTTGTGCTCAACCGCAAGCTTGCCATTGCCATCGTCGGTGACGGTAGTCACGATGGTGTACTCAGCGGTGCTGTAGGTAATACCGTTGTCGGCGTCGCCCTTGACCTCACGCAGCGCGTAGGTGTGCGTTCCGGCCTTGTCGTACTTCACGGTGCTCATCTTGATGTTGCCGTCGGCATCGTTGGTGCCGGTGGCGACGACCTTGGCGCCCTCGCCCTCGACGAGCTCGAAGGAGAACTCGCCGTCCTTGAGATCGCGGCCGGTCAGGGACTTGGTCGCGACGATCTGGTCGGTGACGCTGGACTCGTTCGGGGCTGTATTGTACTTGTTCTCAAAGTGTGCCGGCTCGGTGCCCTCGAGCGTATGGGTCACCTTAAGCGTGCCGTCGCCGTTGTCGATGACGCTCGTCTTGATGATGTAGTTCGTCTTATCGTACGTAATCCCGTTGCTCAGCCCCGCCTCGTTGGGGAGCTTCTCGCGCAGTGTGTAGGTGTGATTGCCAGGCTTATCGTAAGTGATTTTGTCCATGACGATTGTGCCATCGGCATCGTTCTTGCCGGTGGCGACAACATCGTTACCCTCGACAAGCTCGAAGGAGAATTCGCCGTCCTTGAGGTCGCGCCCGTCCAGGGACTTGGTCGCGACGATCTGGTCGGTGACGCTGGAGCTCTTGGGGGTCAGGTTGTAAGCATTCTTAAACTCAATGTTCTTGACGTCTTCGGCACCCTGTAGCTCGTGCGTAGCCACCAGCTGGCCCTTTTTGTTATCGCTGATGGTCGTCACGATGGTGTAGACGGTTTCGTCGTAAGTGACGCCACCGGCGTTGCCCTTGACCTCGCGCAGCGTGTAGGTGTGCTGACCGATCTCGGTGTACTTGATCGGGCTGAACGTAACCTTGCCGCTGGCGTCATTCTTGACGGTCTCGATAAGCTTAGAGTCCTCACCCTTGATCTCGCGCAGCTCAAAGCTGAACTCGCCGGCCTTGAGGTCGCGGTCGGTCAGGACCTTGGTGACCCCAATCTCGTCGGTGACGCTGGACTTGGCGGGCTTAGTGGCGTAGATGTTCACAAATTCAGTCTCGCCCGAGGTCACCTTCACCTCAGCGCTGAGCGCGCCCTTCTTGTCGGGCGTTACCGTTACGGTGATCTCCGCAACGTTCTTGCTGTAGGTGATTCCGTCGATGATCTGACCAGCGTTCTTCTCGCTGACCTTATAAACGTACGTTCCGGGCTCGGTGTATTTAATCTTGCCGAAATCGATGGCTTTGTTGCCCTCGGTCACAGTTACGGTCGCGGGGTCGGGCATCGGGGCATTGTTGTCGGACGTCGCGGAGAGCTCAAACTCAAACGCATCCGTATCCGCCCACTTGCGGCCCTCGAGCACCTTGGTCAGACCAAAGTCAGTCTTGGTATCCACCGTTGTCGGCTTGGTTGCAAGGCTAAAGATAATCTTGCCGTTGTTGCCCAGGTGCGAATGCACGTGCGTGGAAGTCGCAACGGAGGAAAGGTCATTCCACCTGGGGTTAAGCACGTCGCGCGCGGTCTCGGTCTTGTTGCCGTTCGCCTCCACATCGTCCTTGGTGGTATGCAGCTGGTCGATATAGGCCAAGCGCGCGGTTCCCTTATTAAAGGACCAGTAGCCGCCATCATTGACCAGAGCGCCGTCGTAGCTGGCGATCTCGTGCCCCTCAAACTCCACAACGGCATAGTCGTCCTTCGGCTTGCGGTTTGCGCCCATCGCCACAAACTCGTCCTTGTAGTAATAGACGTCGTTGCCCTGCGGCTTTACCGTCGTGCGCTGGGTGCATTCCTTGTCCGTGTAGATAGGCGTGATTTTTTGGAAGTAATAGTAGCTGTTGGTATCGGCGGGCTCAAACTCGGCGACAACATCGCCCAGCTCGCCACCCGACCACTTGTTGGCCAGGAAGTAGACCGTCTGGTTGTCGGCACCCTTGTGTTCATCGATATACTTCTTGAGTCCGTCATCGGGCGTAAACAGGTTGTTACGCGCGGCGTCCTTGACGCTCGAGGTGTATTTAATCTGAATAGGCTTGATGTCATTGAGTGACGTGCGCTCAAAGATCCCGTTTTCCATGTCCACGTGATAGCGGATCAGCGGAATCAGCGATGCGGGAATCTTGACCGTCACGATATCGCCCTGCTGCGCATTGGCAGAGCGCTCGACGGTGATGACCAGGTCCCTGGCCACGCCCGAAAACTCGTACGTGTCCGTATTGCCCTTGGTTGTCTTGGTCGCCCCATCAAAGGTGACGCCATTAATCTGAGCGCTAACAAACGCATCGACCTGCATAAAGTCGCCCAGTTCATCACTGAAGGTGATGTAGCCGGACTTGCTCTCGTCGTAACCATCCTCGATCTGAGTGGGAGAGCCCTTGCCCGAGGTGATAGAGCTCGAGATATCATCAAACACCTTCTTGAGCTCATCGGCGTTCGACGCAGCCTTGTAGAAATCGGAATTCTCGGTGCGCTTACCAAGCTCATTGGTTGTATAGGACGTGGCGTTTGGATAGTTGCTCGACACGGCGTGCATGAACTTGTTTTCGTTGCTCGTCCAGTAGTTCGTAGGATCGGCAGCGGGATTCGCACCATTAAAGATGCCGATCGTATAAATGTCGGCACCTTTATTCTTGAGACTCTTGGCGCTTTTGACGGCGCTATCGGCAACACTTGCTTGGAATCCACTAGAACTCGTAGGTGAACCATCAGCGAAGAAGACAACGATCTTCTTGGCGTCGGCGCGACCAGACGAAAATACCCCATCAGCCAGCTGTAAGCCATAGTCGGCGCGCGTGGCGCCATTAGGACTGATGGAGTTGACCGTACTCTTAAGGCTCGTCGCGTCATCGCCCGTGCAGGGCGTCAGCTTCTTCATGGTCTGCGAGTAGTTGTACCTATACCCCGACTCCCAATACGTGTCGTTGCCGACCCAATCAGCCCTACTTCCCGCAAACTTTACGATGGCAACCTGATGCTGCTTGGAAGCATCGATCTTTGCATTCTGCTCGGCAATGGCGTCGATAAAGGAACTGGCAGCGTTCTTAAGTGCGGTGATGCGTTTGGTCTGATCGTTGCCGCCCATGCTCTCATCCATCGACCCGGAGGCATCAAGCACCATCACGATATCGAGCGGTTTAGTGACCAGCGACGTTGTGTCAGAAGTCGAAGACATCGTGGAGAGCGTTGTCACAAAGTCGGACTTTTCGTCCTCTGCGGGCTCGACCGTCTTGTCCGTCCAGATTCGGCCTACATAACGTGTCGTCTGGTCCTGCTCGCCGCCCGACGCCCAGTATTGCCAGCGGCCGGTAGTGTCGGGGTCGACTATCTTTTTGCTCACTGTCGGCCCGTCCATTCCTGTGCTGGACCTGGCGTTGGCCTCGGGCAGCATGGCGAATGCTGCGGCTGGCAATACCAGCACTACGGCAAGTATCACCGCCAAGAGACCCCTCGTGTACTTACCCATCATGTCCCCTTCTCGCAGGATCAGACCTTGCATCAGCCTAAAGTTACGGAATGAGACACAGTTAGGGCAGGTGACACACGTTCCAGATTCGGTTTTGAGCGTGAGACAAATGTCTCACTAAAGTTGAGACACAGCGTTTTCGCAGGAAAACGGATGCGACTCGAGATCGACGAGCCAAAATGATCCGTTTTCCTCCGTCCCCGGGGGATCAAGGGCTGTTACGGATATGGTGTCATTTCAAAACTATGCCGGATTACGGGGCTAAAGTCGGGACCCTCATCCATACCTCCATTTTTTGAAAAACAGCAGGCTATCTACCTGCGGTTTTGTTTTTGCGATTTTCTGTATGGTCGGAGGTTCGCTATCCAGCCCCGTAATCCGGCATAGTTTTGTTCGCGACGGCACAGCCGCGCGTTTAAGCGCGGGGCCGGTGGGGCATTTTTGCCCCGCCGGCCCCCATTCCAGCGCAATGCCAGCCCCATTCCAGAGCTACTCCGGTTTGGTTTCTACCGTGGGAGTCTTGTCCGCTGCGACTGGAGTGCGGGCGGTGTCCATAGTCAGGCAACGCTTGGGGCAGCTTTCGATGCACTCGCCGCACACCACGCAGGCATACGGGTCGATCGACCAGGTACCGCCCTTGCGATCGACCGCGAGCGCGCCCGCCGGGCAGCGGCGCGCGCACATGCCGCAGCAAATGCACACGTCCATGTCGTTAACGATGTGCCCGCGCAGGCGCTCGGGCGCCGCCAGCTTCTCCTGCGGATAGCACACCGTTACCGGCTGCTTGACCATAGAACCCAAGGCCGTCTTGGCAAATGTCAGCAAACTCATGCCGCGCCTACCTTTCCGTGCAGCTAATGCAGGGGTCGATGGTCAGGATAATCATGGGCACGTTGGCAAGGAGCACGCCCTGCAGTGCATGCGTCAGACCCGCCAGGTTCTGCGACGTCGGCGTGCGCACGCGGAAACGGTCCAGGTTCTTGGTGCCGTTGCCGCGCACATAGTAATACGCCTCGCCGCGCGGCTGCTCAATCACAACCTCGCCGCGCGCGCCGTCGGCCGGCGTAAGCTTGGTGCGCCCGCCGATCCCGTCGTGCGGAATCTTGCCCACAAGCTCCTTGATGATGTCCATGGCCTGCGTGACCTCGGCGCAACGCACCTGGCAGCGGGCATAGCAGTCGCCATCGGTAGCGACAACCGGCTCAAACGCAGCCAGGTCCGCATAGGCACCGTCGCCAAACATGCGCACGTCGTAGTCCACGCCCGAGGCGCGCCCAAACGGGCCGACCATCGAAAGCTCCAGCGCGTCTTTCTTGCTAATCACGCCCACGCCATGCAGGCGCTCGCCGCAGCTGTCATCGTCCAAAAACGTATGCACCAGAGCCTCGTAGTCAGGACGCATGGCATCGAGCGTCTGGACAATGCCCGCCAGCTCGGAGTCCTCGATATCATGCTTAAGGCCGCCGATCTCGTTAATCGACAGAATCACGCGCCCGCCGCAAGTGCTCTCAAAGATCTTGAGAATCTGCTCGCGCAGGGTCCACGAACGATAGAACAGCGCCTCAAAGCCAAAGGCGTCGGCAAGCAGGCCCAGCCACAGCAAATGCGAGTGAATGCGCGAAAGCTCGTGCAGAATGGTGCGAATATACTGCACGCGGCCGGGCACCTCGATGTCGAGCATGCGTTCGCAGGCGCTGGCATAGCCGCAGCTGTGGCCCACGGCGCAAATGCCGCAGATGCGCTCGGCGATGTAGCCAAACTGATGCATGTCGCGCTTTTCGGTGAGCTTCTCGAGCCCGCGGTGCACAAAGCCGATCTGTGGAATTGCCTCGATAACGCGGTCGTCCTCGATCACCAAGTCCAGATGAAGCGGCTCGGGCAGCACCGGGTGCTGCGGGCCAAACGGAATAACGGAGCGATGTGCCATGGACCTTACGCCTCCTCTTTCTGCTTGTCGCGGGCGGCCTTGGCGGCAAGCGCCGCGCGGACCTTGGCCGCTTTCTCGGGATCCATGGCGGCGAGCTTTGCCTCCACCTCGGCGGCCTTGAGCGCCGCCTTCGCAGCAGCCCCATCGTGCTGAGCATCGGAGCCGGCAGCCGCAGCGGGCTGAGCAGCGGCGCCCGCGGCATCGCCGGCGCCCGCAACGCCCTCCCCTGCAGCAGCCGCAGCCGCGGCGGCCTTCTCGGCAGCGGCCTTGCGCGCCTTGGCCTCGGCAGCCGCGCGGACCTTCATGGCCTTCTCGCGCGCGGCCTTCACCTCGGGCGTGATAACGCTCATGGGCTCGGCAGTCGAAACCTGGTAGAAAAAGCCCTTAAAGTCGATCTGCATATCGGTAATGGCAAGACCAAACAGGTCGTGGGCCTCATTTTCAAACGGGAACACCGCGGGGTAATACGAGCTGATGGACGGAATCTCCTGGTACTGGTCGATGCCCTCAACCACCAGATTCTCGATCGCATAGCTGCCGTCCTGCGCAATATGTTCCTGAGCAGTGTGAACGTTGATAAACGTATAGACCAAGCGATACGAGCCGTCGTCGACGTTACGCTCGGCGTGCATTTGCACAAAGCGCGCACCGACGCCCTTAAGCGCCTGGACATGCGACAGGAGCTCGTCGATCCCAACGATGGTATAGATTGCCTCTTGCATTACTCGGCCTCCTTTGCAGCGACGGACGCGGCGGGCGTCCCAGCAGGTGCGTCGCCAGCGGCGGGCGCGTCGCCGGCCTCAGCCGCGGCCACAAACCCGTCCTCGCCCAGCTCAACGCCACCGTCCCAGGTTGCGGCACCGCCCACGCTGAGCGGATTGCCGCCGGCGCGCATCACGGCCTCCTTCTGGTCCAGGATGCCGCACGCCTCCACAATGGCATCGATCACGGTCTCGGGGCGAATGGCGCACCCGGGCGCGTACACGTCCACGGGAATTGCGCGGTCCACGCCGCCGATCACGTTATAGGCATCGCGGAACACGCCGCCCGAACACGCGCAGATGCCGCAGGCCACCACGCACTTGGGCTCGAGCATCTGGTTGTAGATCTGGCGCACGACGGGCAGGTTCTGGGCATTGACCGACCCCGTCACCAAAAAGATATCCGCATGCTTAGGGTTGCCGGTGTTGACCACGCCAAAGCGCTCCGCATCGAACAGTGGCGTGAGCGAGGCCAGCACCTCGATATCGCATCCGTTGCAGCTCGAGCCGTCGTAATGAATAACCCACGGCGAGCGCGACATTTTATGATCCATGGATGCCGCCTCCTAAATAAACACGTCGACGAGGATGGGCATAAGGTTGAGCAGGCCAAACACCAGCGCCACGCCCCAGCTGAGCTTAAAGCAGCTGCGCCAGGTGCTGCGTGCGAAGGTGTTGTCGATCAGCACCTCGACAAAATACGTCGCAGCCATCACGACCAGGGCGACCAGCCAGCTCACCGGGTTGTCCCAAACAAAGAACATGCCCACCCACATCAAAAACAGCACGGTCTCGCACCAGTGCATAAGGGTCATCTTGGCCAGCGTGCCGCCGCTCATCTCGGTGGCGACGCCCTGGACGATCTCCTGATGCGCGTGATGCGAGTACGAAAGATCGAACGGCGACTTGCGCAGCTTGATGGTGAGCACCGCGAGCAGCGCGAGGAAAATGGGCGCGCTGTACACGATGATGGGGGCCGACTGCCCCGTCACGGCGATGGAATCGAAGCTATCGGTGGCAAGGTACAGGCCCACACTCATCAGCAGAACGGCGGGCTCGTAACTCATGACCTGCAGCAGCTCGCGATCGGCGCCAACCTGGGCAAACGGGCTTTGCGTCGAGGCGGACGCCAACACCACAAAGATCGCGGCGAGCGTCACCATAAAAGCGCACAGCAGCGTGTTGGAGCCCGACACAAAGATGCCGCCGCCCACGACGGTAAAGATGAGCGCGCACGCCATATAGGTGTCGTCCATGGTGTTTACGCTGGCGGGGGCCTTGCGCAGCAGCTTGGCAACGTCGTAGAAGGGCTGCAGCAGACGCGGACCCACACGGCCCTGCATGCGGGCCGAAAGCTTACGGTCAAGGCCGTCAATCAAACCGCCCACAAGCGGCGCAATCAGGGCAAACGACACGGTACCGATAAAAATGCCCACGACGCCCGAGCCCTCGAAATACTTGCCGCGCAGCACCGAGGGCGCGCTCATGGCAAGTCGCTCGGGCCCAATCCACGCGCAACACAGCAGCGCAAACAAGATAATGCTGCAGCACACGACGCTGCCCGCGGGGCCAATACGCTTCTCGCCAAGGGCGTCCTCCGAGTACCAATTGCGCTTTTCGGCCTTCACCTCGTGCCCCATCGAGCCGCGGAAATGGCGATATTTGTCGGTTCCCACGCCCGAAAGATATACGTTTACATGCGGTTTGTTGCTCACTCGGAATGAAGTCAGCAGCACCACGGCGATAAACGCCACGATAACCACCATCAGGTACATGGCGTCCTTGCCAATAACGTACGGCACGCGGCCAAACACCATGGCCAAGTAAGGCGACACCAGACCGCTCGAGATGACCGGGAACGCCACGCAGCACAGAATCAGCAGCGCGGCGATGGTGTTGAGGGCCATCCATTCGGTCTTATGGACATTGACCTCAACGTTTTGAGCCGTGGGGTCGACGCCCGAAAGCTTGGCAAGCCACTTGCCCCAGAAGAAGAACGTCGCGGCCGAGCCAAAGGCAAGCACCATGATCATGAGCACGTTGCCGGTCTGCGCGAACGCCACCAGAGCGCCCCACTTGGACACGAGCATGCCAAACGGCGCCACAAACATGCCCATGATGCCCAGCATCATCAGGCGCGTCAGGTGCGGCATGCGGCTGAACATACCGTCCATGTCCTCGATATTGCGGCTGCCGATATGATGCTCGGCCGTGCCCACGCACAGGAACAGCAGCGACTTTGCCACCGTGTGGAACAGGATCAGGAAGATGGCCGCCCATACGGCCTCGGGCGCGCCGACACCCAAGCAGGCGCTGATGAGGCCCAAGTTGGAAATGGTGGAGTACGCGAGCACGCGCTTGGCATTGCTCTGCGAGATGGCCATAAGGGCAGCGAGCAAAAACGTGATGGCGCCCACGCTCGTGACCATAAAGCCGGTCACGGGATAGATGGCATAGAGCGGGCTCAGCTTGACCATCAGGAACACGCCGGCTTTGACCATGGTTGACGAGTGCAGCAGGGCGCTCGTGGGCGTGGGGGCAACCATGGCACCCAACAGCCACGTGTGGAACGGCATCTGTGCGGCCTTGGTGAGCGCGGCGAGCGACAGCAGAACGACCGGCATCACCAGCAGCGCGGACTGCGCGGTTCCAGCGCCGGAAAGCTCAATCATGCCCGAGATGGTCAGCGGCATGCCGTTAACGTGCAGGAACATAAGGCCCGCCAAGAACGCGATGCCGCCCAGCATGTTGAGGATGATCTGGGTAAAGGCGTTCTTAATGGCCTCGGGCGTGCGCGTGTAGCCAATCATGAGGAACGAGCACACGGTGGTGATTTCCCAGCCGCAGAACAGCCACTCAAGGTTGTCGCTCGTCACGATGACGAACATGGCCGAGAGGAACAGGAACATAAGCGCCAGGAACTGCGGGCGACGGTCGGGCGCGGTCTGCCCGCGCAGCGCGGCCTCGTGCTCATCGTGCGCTTGGAAGTCCTTCATGTAACCCAGGGCATACACGCAGATTAGGCTGCCGACGATGCCGACGGCGAGCACCATGATCACGCTCATGTAGTCCAGGTAGAGCGGCGTTGCCGTGACGGCTTCGGCCGCGGGCAACGTCATGGCTGCAAAGGCGAGCGAGCCCACCAGCTGGACTATGCCGAGCACCGTGGTGAGCGCGTTCCTATATTTGTACGCGTTGTACAGGATGACGGCGCACAGGATGACGTCGATGACGGAGCTGATGATCGAGAGCACATGCGAGGTGTCGGGGGCAACCTCAAAGCTCTGCGGACCCGTGCCAAAAAACATGACGGCGACTACAACTGTCACCGCCATAATAATGCCGGAGCCTATGAGCCCCACCGCATCGCGAGCGCGGTCACCGCGCGCGAGCAGCATGCCCAGCGCCGGTACCAGCGGAAACAGGGTAAGGAAATACAGTAGCGTCATACCATCACTCCCCCATGCAAAAACGCTACAACTGTTTAACGTTATAGCTCAATTGAGGAGCAGCGGCGGCAGGTTTTCGGTCAACTGGGGAGTTTTAGGCGTACGGGGTAAGGGCATGTCCGCTTTGGAGCAGAGAGGCGACGCTCCCCTATCGCAGCGACAGGCGCGCGGGCCACTGCGCGCGGTTTATTGGCCACTTTGGAGGATGTCCCGACAGGCTCGCGCCGGTCCAAAAAGTTGGCGCGGCAAGAAAAATGCGCCCCTGTGGGCGCACCATCCCGTTTGCTATTCCGCCTTTTTAACGCGCGGCTTGCGACCGCGCGGCTTATCGACCAGTGCGGCCTCACCGCTCTCGCGGTACTGACGGCACCAAGCCTTGACCGAAGACTCGCTGGGAATCTTGTGCTTGATCATGGCCTCGCGAACCGTCAAGCCGTTTTCCAGACGGTCCTTAACCACAGCGAGCTTTACGTCGTACGAATAGGTGTGATGATGCGAACCGGCATTGAGAACGGCGTCGGCACCGCCCACGGCATACGCGCGGGCCCACTGACGAGCCGTGGCCCGGGGAATGCCAAGCTCCGCGGCGAGGGCGCGATGACCGACCCCCTCTTGAAGGATCTCGACGGCGCGCTGTCTAACCTCGGGCGCATGCGTGCGAGTCCTAGTTGCTTCCGACATACCTGCCACTTCTTAGCCTTAACCGTTAATCTGCTTTCTTACGTGCAAGTTAGATAGTAGCATTTTAGCGTTTGCTCAAAGCAGTTAATTAAAATAGACGCGGCGTTATCTGGGCATTTGGCACCAAATTACGACATTTCTTTATCGATTATTTACGCTGGTAGCTGACTCGCAGCTAATCGTCATTCGCTTGTCAACAAAATTGGCATCTCTTTATGTCCTTTGGTATAGAGGATATAGTTATTAACCCCTCCCCCAATAATTTTGAGTGATCTGCGAGGCAGTAGACATCCTCACTCCTCATGATTACCGCGCATTGCCATCCACCGGAGCAAAACAAAAAGGGCGGGACCTGCTGCGCTTGCAGGCCCCGCACCGGTTGACACCCGATGGGACACAGCCGGGCGGGGCGGATCCGTGCTACCGCCCCGCCTGGCCGCGAAGTTAACTACAGCTCGTTGGCCGCGTGATACGCCGTGCGAATGGCGCTCGCAATATCGGCGGTACGCTCGCCCGAGCAGTCGCCCACGCAGGTCACGGGCACCGTCACGCCATCCAGGTCAAACGCGTTGGCCTTGGAGCCCACGGCCATTACCACGTAATCGCAGGCGATCTTCACCGGCTCCTCGGCGCCATCCTCGGTGGTGCGCACGGCCTCCACGCCCTCGTCGGTAATGGCGGTCAGGCGGGTCTTAACGTGCTGCTCCACGTTGTGCTCTGCAAAGTCGCTCATAATCAGCGGCAGAATGGTCTCGGACTCGCCCGCGGCAATCTTGTCGAGCATCTCGACGATCGCCACCTCGCAGCCGTGCTGCAGCAGGTACTCGGCAGTCTCGGTGCCCACCAGGCCGCCGCCGATAACGGCGACGCGGCCCGTAAGCTCCGCCTTGCCGGCCAGCACGTCCCAGCTCGAGACGACCTTGTCCGAATCGGCACCCGGAACGGGGATGACCACGTCGTGTGCGCCCACGGCCACAATCGCGGCGTCGGCGGCGTTGAGGTCCTCGGCCGTAGCGGCGTGGTTGAGCTCAACCTTCACGCCCAGGCCGGGCAGAATCTTCTCGTAATACTCAACGGAGCGCATGATCTCGTCCTTGCGCGGAGGCGCGGCCGCCAGCACAATCTGGCCGCCCAAGTGATCGCTCGCCTCGTAGACGGTCACATCGTAGCCGCGCTTGGCCGCCACGCGTGCGGCCTCCAGGCCGGCAATACCGCCGCCCACCACGGCGATCTTCTTGTCGCCCTCGCCCGGCTTGATGGCGATGGTCGCCTCGTCGCCGTTCTCGGCATTGAGCACGCACGAGATGTACTTACGGTTTTGAATCGCGTCGACGCAGCCCTTGTTGCAGTTGAGGCACTCGCGAATGGGCTCACCCGTGGCGGCCTTCAGCGCAATGTCGGGGTCGCACATGAGCGAGCGGCCGTACGCGACGATGTCGGCCGAACCGTCTTCCAGGATCTTCTCGCCCGCCTCGACCGAGACAACGCGGCCGACGGTTGCCACCGGCACGGAGACCAGGGCCTTGACGCGCTCGGCCACGGGCAGCGTCCAGTTGTAGGGCATGGCGCCCATGGGCGGAATGGTGTCGCCCATGTTGCCGGTGTGGTTTGCCTGTGCGACCTGGATCATATCGATGCCCGCGCCCTCGAGCAGCTTGGCAAACTCGCAGGCCTCATCGGGCTGCAGGCCGCCCTTGCCGCGCGGCGTGCCGTCGGGGTTCTCCATGATCACGGGGAGCTTGTACTCCACCATCAGCTCCGGCGCGGCCTCCTTAATGGCGGCGACGACCTCGAGTGCGTAGCGGACGCGGTTCTCGAACGAGCCGCCGTACTCGTCGGTGCGCTGGTTGAGGATGGCCGAGCACAGCGAACCCACCAGACGGTCACCGTGGACCTCAATGGCATCGATCCCGGCCTGCTGCGCGCGAGCTGCCGAGGCGGCGATGGCTTCCTTGATCTGGGTGAGCTGCTCCACGGTGGCCTCGTTCACAAAGTGCTGCATGTCGTGGTGCAGCTTGGCGTAGGCCTGCTTGCGGATCTCGTTGGACTCGGCCATCTTGGCGGCAAAGGTCTCCTCGTCGCCGGCGGCCTTGGCCTCCTGCGCGGCCTTGGCGGCGGCCATGGAGCCCATGACCATGCGGCCGACGCCGGGCACGTCGTACTCGGGGTGGAACAGCTGCAGCGCAACCTTGGCGCCGTGCTTGTGGACGGCGTCGGCCAGCGCCTTAAACGTGGGGATCTGAGCGTCGGTCGCCAGCTTGGGCGTGGGGCTTGCGGTCATAACGGGAGCGACGTCGCCGATGACGATGTAGCTCACGCCGCCGCGGGCCAGGCGCTCGTAAAAAGCCAGGCTGCGCTCGCCGATGGAACCGTCGCGCTCCTCGTAGCCGGTGGTAAGCGGCGGGAACATAATGCGGTTTTTGAGCTCAAGGGGGCCAACCGTAATGGGCTGGAGCAGCTTGGATGCGGGTGCGGTCATGGACATTCCTCTCTTGTAGGCGCGGCGGCGATGTTGCCGCGTAGTTGTCTAGAGGATATGACATGGGAGCACAGTGGTGCAACGGAAATCGGCAGACAGCAGGTAGCGGCAGGTGGACGGGGATGGGCGGGGCGGCCCGTCGGTTTATCTCAATCTGTAACAGTTACGCGGCAAAACCGGGTCTTACTGTTACAGATCGAGATTTTGTTTGAGAGGCCGAGAATTGGACCGAAAACACGGTCCCGAAATAACAATCAGAACCACCCTTAAAAAGGGTGGTTTGCTCTTAGGGTATAACCCACGGG
>URIA01000053.1 GCA_900547765.1 uncultured Collinsella sp.
GACGGAAAGCACATTAAGTGCTTTCCTTTGCGTGCGGAACTCGCGACAAACTTAACCCGCGCCCCAGCCCCGGAGACCCTCCCTGTCGTCACTTTGTTCAACCAGTTTTGCGGGCGTGCGCCGCTGCGCGGCTAGCCCGCGTGCTCCTCGGCGGGGTTGGTCTGATGGATCTTGTTGAACTTTGGCCTTTGGCTTAAAGAAAAACGAGGGACGCATCTGCACCCCCCCCGTTTTTGTTGTGATTACTCTAGGTCAATAAACTTAGTGCTTAGGATCTTGCCGTCTTTGACGAGCATTCTGGCCATGGTGGGGCCTCGGGTGCCTCTGGGGTAGCTGGCGCTGCCCGGGTTGAGGACTAAGCAACGGCCCACTTGGGCTTCTTTGGTTACGTGGGTGTGGCCGTTGATGGCTACGTCTACGGATCCCACCGGAAGGTCTTCGCGGTAGTGGGCTACGGCGAATTTGAGGCCTTCGTAGGTAAAGAGTGCAAGACGGTCTACATCGGGGCCGTAGTCGCGGTAGTAATCGTTGTTGCCCAGTACGGCCCGCACGGGGGCGATGGTGCATAGGTGCTCGTAGTCCATCTCCGACGTGAGGTCGCCAGCGTGGATGATCAGGTCTGCGCCCTCAAGCTCATCCAGGAGCGCAGGCGAAAGATAGCCGTGGGTGTCCGAGATGATGTCGATGCGCTTGGCGCTTGCACTGTTCATGGGATCCCTTCCGCAAAAAAACGATTCGGCAGATACATACAAAAAAGGCCCCACGGCTCCGCAGACGATGGGTCTACAGGGCTGCGGGGCCAGTGTGCTAGAGACTCAGGGCCTTCTTGAGCGGCACGACGCGGCGGCGCGAAACCGGCACGCGTTCGTCGACGCCCGTAATGCCCAGCTGGATGGCGCCCGAGGGCACCGTCTCGACGTCCGTGACGCACGCCAAGTTGACGATATAGCGGCGGTGAACACGGAAGAAGCCAAAGTCGCAGAGCTTGGCCTCAAACTGCGCCAGCGAGGTCGTCGACAAAAAGCGATCATCGACGGTATAGATGCAGGAGTAATCGTCCTTGGCCATGATAAAGCGAATGTCGTCCACGGGAATGAGCACCTTGCGGCCGCCCTTTTCCACCGGGATACGCTCGATGGTCACCTTGCTGTCCGTAACCGGCTTGGCGCGCTGCATGACCTTCTCAATCGCGCGATCCAAGCGAGCTTCCTCGACCGGCTTCATCAGATAATCGACGGCATCCACGTCGAATGCCTCGACCGCATGGTCACTGTACGCAGTCACAAACACGATCGCCGGCGGATTTTTGAGCTTATGCAGCGCCTCGGCAAGTTGCAGGCCCGAGGCACCGGGCATCGAGATATCGAGAAACACGACATCCACGCGACTTTCCATAAGCATCTCGATGGCGGAGCGGACGCTCGACGCCTCCGTGATCGTGCCGATCTTGCCCGTTTGCTCGAGCAGGAAGCGAAGCTCCGAGCGAGCCGGCGCCTCATCATCCACAATCATCGCACGCAGCATAGGGATAAAACCTTTCGTCAACTAACTACGCCGGGCATCCGTCGCATGACGTTGAGCCCGTAGCCTTTTATTTTACTCTTGAATGTCGAAGATGCTCTCTGACAAATCAAGATGAAGGAGCACTTTGGTGCCCTTGCCCGGCGCCGATTCGACACGCGTATAGGAGTGCGGCCCATAAAAGCGATGGATGCGCTCCGAAATATTGTGCATGGCCACACCGGCGCCGCCACCCTGGGGAGAGCTGGCGTCGGGACGGGCAGAACGCTCGTCAAACAGTCTGGCGGCGGTACCCTCATCCATGCCCACGCCATTATCGGCCACGGCAATCAAGATTGCATCCTCGCCGTCTTGGTGAACGGTCACGTCGATCCTCAGGGCGTCGTCATCGCCCATGCCATGACGTACGGCGTTCTCGACAATCGGCTGGATCACGAACGCCGGCACCAGCGTATCTTCCACGTCCTCGGACACATCGAACGTCGCAAGCACGCGGTCCTCGCCAAAGCGGGCCTTCTCAAAGGTAAGGTAGCGCTTGGTCTGTGCGACCTCGCGCGAGACCGGAATGAGCGATCCCGAGTTGTCGAGCGTGGCACGATAGAACGATGAGAACTCACGAAGCAGTTCGCGGGCCCGCAGCGGGTCGGTGCGCGTAAACGATGCAATGGTGTTCAGCGTGTTGAACAGGAAGTGCGGGTTAATCTGCGCTTGCAGCGCACGCACCTCGGCGCGCGCCGTGAGTTCCTTTTGCACCTCGAGCTCGTGGATGGCGAGCTGCGTGGACAAGATCTCGGCAAAGCCCGAGGCAAGCGCGTACTGGGTACGGTCGACGGCGCGCGGGGTCTTGTAGTAGAACTTGAGCGTGCCGACGGTACGATCGCCCACCTTGATGGGGGCGATAATGCCGGCGGGAACTTGGTTGTGCGAGCCGTCCGAGCCCACGACATCCACCATGCGGTTGAACGACTGCACGATGCCATGTTCGATAACGTAGCGTGTGGCAAGCGTGTGGATGGGAGAATCTGGCAGTAGTTTTTCCTCAAACTCTCCCGCGCAGGCAAGCACGTTGCCCTCGTCGGTGATGGCCACCGTCATGGCGCGCGTCTCGGGCAAAATGCGCCGGCACACCAAACGCGCCGACTCCTGCGTCAGACCGCCCTTAATGTCCTCGAGCATGGCCGAGGCCACCGAGAGCGTCTCCTCGGTGTACTGGGAGCGCACCGAATCGGGATTGAGCGTCAAAAAGATAAAGATGCACAGAAAGATGCACAGCAGCGCGCAGGCAATCACCGTGGCGATCGGCTCGATACCGGTCACCAAGGCAAAAATAAAGTACACCAGCACGCAAATGGCGCAGGCAACGGCAATGATGCGAAAGATTGATATTGAACTATCGCGCTGGGCGCGGCGGTCGATCATTCGGCCCCCTCCAGGATACTGATCAGTTGTGCGTCACGCCAAAGCCCGTCCATGATCTTGGGCCAAAAGCTCTGGAAACGCAGGTAGCTTGCAGCGTTTTGGCGCGCATAGGCCTTTGCCTCGCCGATACCATGGCGCCAAATGCGCAGGTAGCCCTCATGCTCGCGGGTAAACACGCTGCGGACCATAGCGGTCTTGCGCACGCGGTCGTCGAGCTCGCGCGAAATCCACGGGCCCGGGTAGGGCATGAGTGATGCCGCCGTAACGGGAATGAGCTCCTTTTGATGCGCGGCGAATGTCAACTTGGCCCGTTCGTAGTACCAACGGTATACATCCTGCATAAAGCGCGGTGAGCGCTTTTCGGACTCCGGAGGCAGATGGCGCACGGTCCACTCGTTATCGAACCACACGTCGTAGCCAAACATGCGCATGTTAAAGAGGTAATCCAAGTCCTCGCCGCGGGTGATAAACGGGTCAAAGGCCACACGCGTAAAGGCGCGGGCGTGCAGGGCCATCAGGCCGCCGCACACGTAGTTGGAACGCGAGATGCGGGTGCCCGAGAGCGCCTTTTTCATCCAACGGTTGAACTCGATGCGCTTGGTCCACCAACGATGGCAGATGCCTGCCTTGTCCGTGGGAGCCAGCGGCGAGCCGTCGCGATCGTAGAAATAGCCGCTCTTGACCAAGATCGGCAAGCCCTGACGCGTCTGCTGCCCCAACGCATAGGTCGCGCGCTTCATAAAGTCGGCGTCGATGACAGTCTCATCGTCATCCAAAAAGATAACCGCGTCATGACCCAGCACAGCGGCACAGGCTAGCCCCATGTTGCGGATGGCACCGTAGCCTCGCAGGCTCACGCACTCGCCCGAACCCTTGGGCGCGATCTGAGCAACCCGGTCTGCGATGCGCGAGGCCTGGGTGTTGGTGACAACGGTGACCTTGAGCGTGGGATGCGCGTCGACAATCTCGCGCACGCGCAGCGACACATCGGCTGTGGCAGAAACGGGACAGACCACCAAAAGGATGATGCGCGGGATGTCACGTACCTGCTCAAGCGAGGCCAGGCAGCGGTCGAGTTCGGGATTGTCGGCGTTGAGTCGCGTCGAATGGTCATAGGTGCCAGGGGCGTTTGCGCAAGCGTCATCGCCCGCCCAATACGTTGGAATCACGACTGTGGCGTTCATGCCTTACCCTCCCTGCAACACAAAAACGGGACGCCGCCAAACACAGGCGACGCCCCGCGACCTAGCTGATTCCATCATACCCACTTGGGCAAATCATTGCTCGCAAGTCGCAATGTTTATTGCGGATAACCCCAAAAGAGTACCGTGGACAGGCACAATAGCCGCTCGCTCCTATGCGGCATGCTCTGCCGCCCGAGTCATGCGGGACAGGCGGACCAGCAGCATAAAGCCAACGATCAGCAGCACGCCAATGGAAAGGACGCCCAGCGACGGGTTGCCGGTCAGCGAGGTGACGACCGACACCAGGAAGGTGCCCATAACGCTTGCATAACGACCAAAGATGTCAAAGAAGCCGTAGTACTCGTTGGACTTTTCCTTGGGGATAATGCGGCCAAAGTAGCTACGGCTGAGCGCCTGCACGCCACCCTGGAACAGGCCGACCATAATGGCAAGCACCCAGAATTCAAAGGCGGTCTTTAGGAAGAACGCGGCGAACAGCACAATGCCCATGTAGGCGGCGACCGCCACCAAGATCATGTTGAGCGTGCCCACGCGTCCGGCGAGCTTGCCGTAGATGATGGCGGATGGAAAGGCCACGAACTGCGTGACGAGCAGCGCCAGGACCAACTGGGTCGAATCGATGCCCAAGGCCGATCCGTAGCTGGTTGCCATGGAAATGACCGTGTGCACACCGTCGATGTAGAAGAAGAACGCGATCATGTAGACCAGCACGGTCTTGTTGTGGGCGATCTCGCGCATGGTGTGTCCGACCTCGGAGAACACACCGCCCACGATGTGGCCGATGGTGTCCTGGGGACCGCGCTCGCGACCGTACTTTTGCTTATAGGTGCGAATGAGCGGCAGGGTAAAGATGAGCCACCAGGCGCCGGTGATGACAAACGACAGACGCGTTGCCAGCATGGTGGGGACACCAAGAGCGGGACCACCCATGATAAGCGCCAGGCAGATGATGAACGGCACGGTGGAACCGATGTAGCCCCAGGCATAGCCCGAACTGGACACGGCGTCCATGCGCTCGTCGGTGGTAATGTCGGGCAGCATGGCGTCGTAGAATGTCATAGAAGAGTTAAGGCCGATGGTGCACAGCACGTACACGGTCAAAAATGCCATGGCGGACATTGGGATAGCCTGCGCCAGGCAAAGAACCAGGCCCGTGAGGAAGAAGCCCAAGAAGAACTTGATCTTGTTGCCGGCGTAATCGGCAAGCGCGCCCAGAATGGGCATGAGCATGGCAATGACTAGCGAGGCAATCGTCTGCGCGTTGCCCCAAGCGACCACCAGGTCTGCCGAGGAAGCACCGGTATTGATGGCGTTAAAGTAGATGGGCACCACCGAGGTATTGAGCAGCACGAGGGCCGAGTTTCCCACATCGTACATGACCCAGTTACGCTCGAGCTTGGTGTATTTCATGGACAGGGACCCTTCGTATTCGCCCGATATGCAGTTAGTTCATCGTACCCCAATTGCACAGAGGCACCGGTAAGGATTCGGCAAAGAGACAGGAGCGGACCCTACTCCTCGCGGTCGAACTCCTCGTCGGTGCCGAGCACGCGGCCGCTGTAGTTGACGTGACCGGTCACGGCCTCCATGTCGCCTGTTTCGATGAATCGGGCGACCGTGCACTCGTAATCGACCAGCGCGCGGTCAAAGACCTCGGGGAAACTCTCGTTCGAGACCTCGTCGGTAAAGGGATTCTTCCATGTCAGATGGCCCAGGTTACCGGTGCGCTCGGGCAGCTCCGTCGTCACGCGATGGGCAAGGCCGTCGAGCAGCGAGTAGTCGTGCACCAAGCCCTCAACCAGCGAGATCGCGCGCGTCTTTGCGGAGCCGGCCGGCTCAATCGCGCGGTAAAGTCGCTGCATATTGGCAACGGCAGCACCGTACTCCCCCGCCGGAATGTCAATGCCGTACACGCGTCCGGCAACATAGCTCATCAGCACGCCGGCCACGCGATTGATGCGATCGGTGGTGACGATCTCGCCCGCCGGCGGGTAATCGTCAACCGTAGCGCCATCGCGTTTAAGCTGCAGCATCAGCACATCCAGGTCGCTCTCGATCACGGCATGGACCTGACTGCTCGAATCCTCAAGCTCTGAATCGGACTCGACAATGCCAAACTGCTGCTCATAGACAAAGGGATGGGCGTTGCGGTCGAGCACGTAATGAGACAGCAGGCCCAGCGCAAAGGCACGACCCAAGCTGGCGTCGCGCGGCAGCAGATGCGACACGCCGTCGCGCAGGCACGCGAACTGGCGAGACATGCGCGACCGATGCATGACCTGCGCCAGCAGCGTGCAGTCGGAAACACGCGGTGTCAGAATGTGAAAGAAAAACGGGTCGGGGCCTTGGTTGCCCAAGATAAAGGCAATGCGCTCTTCATCGGACGTGATGACGCCCTGCGGAAGACGGTCGATGCTTTCCTCGCCAAACAGATGATGGGTGATAAGCGCGGGCATAATGATCCTTTCGATTTCATTCGATGCCACCCATTATGCCCACCGCGCGCCCATGCCAAACCTGCGATGGCAAACGACGGCACGCAAGCCTCTTACGCAAGCCCCAGGTGCGACTTGACCTCGGCGGCACGACGACGGGACACCGGCACCGTCGAGCTCACGCGGTCAAGCCTGAGCTCCATCAACCCCGTGGAGCCAATCTCAACATTGTGCACGTCTTCCAAATTGACCAGATAGCTGCGATGAACGCGAATGAAGCCCTCGGAGCCCAAGCGACGCTCGAGCGAAGAGATCGACTCATTGATCAGGTACGTTCCCTCGGCGCAGATGGCGTTGCAAAAATCGGCGCGCGCCTCAAAGTAGCAGACGTCTGCGGCGGGAATGAACACCTTTTTGCCCCCGCGGTCCACCGTCAGACGCAAAGGCTGGCGCGGGGCGTGGATAACACGACGGACACCCAAGGCTGCCTCGATCTTGTCGAGTGCCTTTGACAGGCGTGCGTCCTCGACCGGCTTGACGACATAGTCGACCGCATCGAGGTTATACGCATCGGCGGCAAACTCGGCAAACGCCGTCACAAACACAACCACCGGCGGCGTCTTTAGGTTCTGCAGCGTCTCGGCAAGCTCAATTCCCGAGCGACCGGGCATGGTAATGTCTAAAAACAACACGTCGGGCTTGTTCGACAGAATCGACTCCACGGCTTCGGTGACATTGCCCGCCTCGGCAATCTGGCCCACACGCGTATCCTTTTCCAACAGATAGCGTAGCTCAGCCCTAATGGGAGGCTCGTCATCAACCACCAAGATGTTCCAGCCTTCGGACATATGTGCTTCCCCTCTTTTTCTCTCAATCCAACCGCGTGCTACGCCGTCAACGGCGCGGGCTCATGCGGCTCACCGTTCAGCTCGACGATGACCTGCGTTCCCACGCCCTCCTGGGACTTCACGCGCATGCCGGAATCTTCTCCGTAAAAGAAATGGATGCGCTGAAGCACGTTGAAGAGCGCCAGGCCGCAACCTCGCTTGACGGAGCCGTCGGCGGTAATGCTCTCGGGCTCCTCTCGGCGATGTTGCTCAAACAGATGCGCGCAGACCTCTTCGCTCATACCGATGCCATCGTCCCCGACGATGATCTCCAAACCGTCATCGGTCTCGAAAGCCCTAACATGAATAGAAAGCGGCTCGGTCTCGCGCTGCGCGTGCTTGATGCAGTTTTCGAGCAACGGCTGCAAGATAAACGGCGGCACCATGCAATCGCGCACCTCAAAGTCGATATCGACCGAGACGCGCAGACGACCGTCGCCATACCGGGCCTGCATAAGATTGATATAACGAGTACCCTGTTCCACCTCGTGCTCGAGCGTGGTGAGCGTATCGGAATCAGAAAGCGTCTGACGGTAGTAATTGGAAAAGTCGATCAGCAGCGACCTTGCCTTGTCCGGCTCGGTACGTACGAGCGACACGATGGTGCTGATGGTGTTAAACAGAAAATGAGGATCGACCTGCGATTGCAAGGCGCGCAGCTCCACGCGGGCCGTAAGCTCGTCCTGGCGCTCGAGCTCAAAGCTCGCAAGCTGCGTGGAAATGAGGTCGGCAAAGCCCGAGGCAAGCGCCGTCTGGCGCATATCGATGCTGCTCAGACGGGGATAATACAGCTCGAGCGTGCCCACGCAATGCCCGCGCACGGTAAGCGGTGCGACAATACCGGCGCGCAGACGCGGAAAGTAGCCACCTGTCTCGGTCGAGGCATCGCGCGAGAACACGCTTTGCTCACCGCTGTTGATCACGTTGAGCGTAGTCCGCAGCACCACCGGGGTGCCCGCGGGGCATTTTGCCGAGTCCTCGCCCCAGCTTGCCAACACCTGCTTGCCGTCGGTAAAGCAGATGGCAGAGGCGATAGTTTCGGACAGGATGATCTTAGAGGCGCCCAGGGCCGCTTCGGGCGTAAGGCCGCGCGACGTGTAGACGAATATTTTTGAAGCGATGGCGAGCGTGCGGTCGGTTGCGCTCGATGTGAGGTCGTCGGGAACGACAAAGACGTACGAGAAGAAGAAGCACAGCATGACCAAGCCGGCAATGACGACAACGGCCGGAACGGGATTGGGATTATCGGTTAGATCCCAGATGAGCAGCAGGATAAGCAGCGGAACGACAATACCGAGCAAGATGGCTTGAACCACATGCTGAGCGGTACGAAAGACCTTGGTAGAGTTGTAGCTCTTGCCCAGAATCAGCCTATTGAGATCCACCGTCATCTCCTTCTTACCGACGCACCCCATAGCAATAAAGAGGGCCGCAAGCGACCCTCTCCATTGCATTATGCAATCAAATACTGTGTTTTACATCAAGCCATCGATGAACGGTAGCTTAGGCGCTGTACTTGTTTGCCTCGCCGAAGGTGCCGCCCTCGACAATCCAGCCGTCCTTCATGATGACGTCCATGTTGTCGGTGTTGAGCACGTGGATGTCGGCGGCGACGTCACCGTTGACGACCAGCAGGTCGGCGCACTTGCCAGCCTCGATGGACCCGGTCTCGTCCTCGATGTGGCACATCTTGGCACCGTTGAGGGTGGCGCAGGTGATGGTCTCGACCGGAGTGAAGCCGATCTTGTCGACGAACTCGTACATCTCCTCGATGGAGCAGGTGCCGTACGGGGTGACGAAGGAGAAGGAGTCGGAGCCGATCGTCATGACGACGCCGCGCTTCTTGGCCTCGCGCAGGCAGTCGTAGTTGCGCTGCAGCTCCTTCTCGACCAGGGTGCCCTCGTACTTGTCGTGCAGCTCGGGGACGTAGACGGGCGGATAGGTGGCGTACCAGGTGGGCAGGAAAGCGATCGTCGGAGTGAAGAAGGTGCCCTGCTCGGCCATGAGGTCCATGGTGCGCTCATCGATATCGAAGCCGTGAATCAACTGCTCGCAGCCAAAGCGAACGGAATCGTAGGCAGCGGCGTGGTTGTTGTAGCAGTGGCTCCACACGGGGATGCCAACCATCTTTGCCTCTTCGACCACGGCCTGAATCTCCTCGGAGCAGTAGTGCTGGTCGCGGCCGGAGTCCCAGCGCCAGATGCCGCCACCGGTAGCCCAGATCTTGATGGCATCGGGGTTCTCGCGCAGGCGGCGACGGACGGCCTTGCGCAGATCCCAAGGACCGTCGACCTGATCGCCCCAGGGGTGCGATTCCTTGTTGAGCTCCTGGCTGCAGTGGTGGGAGTCGCCGTGGCCGGCAACGCGGCAGAAGCCAAGGCCGGTGGCCAGAACGCGCGGGCCCTTGAAGACGCCCTTGTCGATGCAGTCACGGATCTGGATACCAAAGCGGCCGATCTCGCAGACGGTGGTGAGGCCGTGGGTGAGGCAGTCGTAGGCCTGCTTGACGGCGACGGCCTGCTTCTCGAGGAGCGGCTGCATGACCCAGTCAGTGTCATCGTCGGTCAAGTTGCCCGAGAAGTGCAGGTGGGTGTCGATCAGGC
This sequence comes from uncultured Collinsella sp., assembly GCA_900547765.1. GTDB lineage: Bacteria > Actinomycetota > Coriobacteriia > Coriobacteriales > Coriobacteriaceae > Collinsella. Next base: position 10,071 of record URIA01000053.1, read on the forward strand.
CGGGAAGGACGGTCTTGCCGGCGGCGTCGATGACCTCAACGCCCTCGGGAAGGTCCTGCATGGCGCCGGCGTACTCGATCTTGCCGTTGTCGTCGACGAGAACGAGGGAGTTCTCGACCGGCTCGGCGCCGGTACCGTCGATGAGCTTGCCGCCAACGATTGCATACTTAGTGGACATGGTTCCTCCTTATGGATCCATATAGTGGGCGAGGCCGTGTTGGGTTAAGGCCTCACAAAGCTACCCAAGTGGCGCCGGGTTCGGTGCGCGGAAGAGAGGGTCCCGCGCACCTGATCCGCCCCGGCTCGGCGTTACTTTTTGCGGGAATTGGTGAAGGCCATGAGAGCCAGGCCGACGGCCAGCCAGCCGATCACGATGCTCCACTCCACCATGTTGAGAGAGGCAGGAGAGAACGGAATCACGAGCAGGCCGATGATGATAGCGCAGGCAGCGATAGCGAGGCCGATGCCAAACTTGCCGCCGGGCACCTCGTAGGGACGAGGCAGGTCGGGCTCGGTGAAGCGCATGCGCAGGCAAGCGAGGGCGACCATGCCGCAGGAGAAGATGAAGGCGAGAGCCGACACGTTGGTCAGAGGGATGAGCATGTTCTTGCCCAGGAACGGACCGACGACGGTGATGACACCCAGGACGACGCAGGCGAGCTTGGGGGCGCCGGACTTGGGGTCGACCTCGGCGAACTGCTCGGGCAGCTGGCCCTTGCGGCCCATGGCGAGCATGATGCGGCTCGTGGCGCCGTAGAAGGAGTTCATCGGGCCCATGGGTCCAAGCGTGGCGATGACGAGCATGGCCAGGTACAGGAGCATGTTGATGCCCTTGAGGCAGGCGAGCGCGGGAACCGGGCTCTTAACGAACTCATGCCAGTCGAGGATGGTGCCGAACGAGTAGATGCAGACCATGTAGAAGCCGCCGGCGGCCAGCAGGGCCAGGGAGATGATCTTGCCGAACTTGTTCCAGTTGAGGCCCTCGGCTGCTTCCTCAGCCTGCTGAGGAATGGTATCGAAGCCGGCGTAGAAGAACGGGGTCAAAACCAGGACCGACACGATGCCGGCGAACAGGCTGGTGCCCTCGGTAGCGGGCTTGCCGCCGCCAGCACCGGTGACCTGGGAGAACACGGGCATGGCGTGTTCCGGCGAACCGGTGAACAGCGAGACACCCATGGCGAGCAGCATGCCGCAGAGCAGAGCCTTGGTCAGGAAGGCCTGGAGCTTGGCGGCCGAGCTGGCACCGCGGAAGTTGAGGAAGATGACGTAGACTGCAAAGCCGAGCGCGATTAGCGTCGGGAACAGGTAAACGTCGGCGCCCAGGATGGTGTAGAGCTTGACGGCGCGCAGCCACTCAAGACCGGGCAGGCTACCGAACATCTCGGACACGAGGGTCGAAATGGCAATGGCCTCCCACGGGCACAGGATGCCGTTGCCCAGGGCCAGGAGCCAACCGGTGATGTAGCTCAGCGTACGGCCAAAGCTACGATCGACATACTCGACGATGCCGCCCGAGATGGGGATAGCAGCCGTGAGCTCACCGAAAACAGCTCCGACGGGCACGAGGAAGATTGCACCCAAGAGGAATGCGATCATAGCGGGAACGGGACCGCCGCCCACGACCATCCAGTCGCCGACCTGCAGAACCCAACCGGTACCGATAATGGCACCGAAACCGATGGTGAAGAAGTTCCAGAGCGAAAGCGTTTTCTTCATACCGCCGTTATCCTCGACTGCAACCTCTGCGTTCTTGTCCGCCATTGTTCCCCTCCTTTCCTTTTTGACGCCCCTTGACGTCACCCCTTGCGCGGTCCGTTTCGCCGCGCTCTTTTATTTCGTGGCTTTAAGATACGGCCTTGGCGCAGCAGCTCCGCTTGTAGCTCGACCGAAGGCAGAACTGCAAAACGAGCGGCGCCGTTTTTGGGACGAACGGCGGGAGACGTCATTCGTCTTGGACGCTTTCATCTTGTCTGCTTTTGAATACCTGTTGCCGTGGCGCTTGGCGCGCGGCGCGGCAACGTTCATACCATTTGTCAGGCTTTTGGCGCACATGCCCATGTGTCGTGCATCTTTTTATGTAGGATAGACAAGTTACACATGAGGCAAGGTGATTCGAATGGCATACGGATACAATGACGGCGACCAACGGCCACAAAGCGTGCGCCTTGCCGGTCGCACCACACCAACGCCCAGAAGCACCTCCGACAACGACAACCCGCAGCGCCCCCAAGAGCAGCCCGGGGCTTCTTCGCGGCAACAAAGCCGTACCGTGCAGCAGTCAGACCGCGTGAGTACGAGCACACGCCAACGCCAGACCGACACATCGCAGCCACGTCGCTACGATCGCCGTAAGACCGACTACTACGTCAAGCGCTCCTTTTCGCGACCTCAACGCGATCGCGGCAATTCCGCCCCTCACCCTGCGTCGCACGCCACAAGCCACGCGCTTCCGGCCCGCCGCCTACGCCTTACGCTTTGCTCCATCGCCGCCTGCCTCGTCTTTGTGTTTTTGGGATCCTGTATCTCCCACGGATCAGCCGGTCTTGAGCCCACTGCCGAAGACAAGCTGCTTAAAGCTCCCGTCGCGCCCGGTTACTCCTTTGCGTTCTCGACCCCACGCTCGCAATGGCAGGCCGGCGCCATGCCCCACATCTACCAAATTGACCCCGCATGGTCGGAGCTGCCCTATGCCGGCGGCACTATTCGCGAAAACGCTTGCGGTCCCACTTGCCTCACCATGGTCTATATCTTTAAGACCGGCCACACCGATAAGACGCCGGTCGATATATGCGCACTGGCCGAAGCCGGCAACTACGCCCCCACCGGTGCCACCGAGTGGTCGTTTATGACAGGCGGTGCGTGGCAGCTGGGGCTCAACGGAACACAGCTCTATAACGATCGCGAATCGATTACCCAAGCACTTCGCTCGGGTGCGCCCGTCATCGCCGCAGTGCGCCCCGGTACGTTTACCAACGTAGGCCACTACATCGTGCTCTACGGCATCGACGATGCCAATCAGATTGGCGTCTACGACCCCAACTCGGCCAGCCGCAGCGCCCGCCGCTGGGGCGTCGTAGAGGTCCTCAACGAAGTCGAAGCCATGTGGGCCTACTACTAGTCATTGGGGACAGACTTAAATGAGTGGTCATTGGGGACGTTCTTGTTTGACTAGTCATTTAAGAACGTCCATTACAGTCGAAATTGTCAGCCCGGGACCGTCTCGGGCTACGATTGAGGCGCGCCCAGAACGGGCCGCCGACCGGGCGCCCGCGCACGGCCGAACGTCCCTGCCCCCGAGAGGGCCCGTTGGGTGCTGCCGGCGCGGGACGCGCCGCCCCCGACGGCTGATAGGAAAGTGCCGGGCAGGTGCCGCGGCTGGTAATGTGAGTGCCGAGGGGGAGGCCATCCGGTCGAACGACTACCGGAAGGATACCACCGTGAAAGCGCCATCCACCAGGCCCGCGGCCGTGCTCGGCCTGGACGTCGGCAAGTCATCGCACTGGGCCTGCCTGATCGACCGCGACGGGGAGGTGCTGGCCAGCGCCCCCGTCCGCAACAGGGAGGCCGAGCTCGACGCGCTGTTCGCCTCCGCGCCCGCCGGCACGCTCGTCGTCGTCGACCAGTTCCGCAACATAGGGTCCCTCGCCGTGAGGCGGGCCCGCGCCGCGGGGCTCGGGGTCGCCCACCTGCCCGGGCTCGCCGCCAGCCGCGCCGCGGGCCTGTTCGCCGGCGAGGCCAAGACCGACGAGCGCGACGCCGCGGTGATCGCGCGGACCGCCCTGGGCGTGCCGGACTCCCTGTCGGGGGTCCCGGGCCGCGGCGAGGCCCTCGAGGCCGCCCGCGCCCTCTCGTCGCAGCGCGACCACGTCGTCGCCTGCGCGACCAGGGACAAGAACCGCCTGCGCGCGGTGCTGCTCGAGTCCTGCCCGGCCCTCGAGGCCGCGGTCGACCTGTCGGACCGGCGGTGGCTGGAGCTGCTCGCCGGGTTCGGCGGGGCGTGGGGGATCGCCCGCTCCGGGGCCGGGGGCCCGCGGGCCGAGGCCGCCGGGGAGGCCGCGGCCGCCTCCACCGCGCCCCCGCCGGCGCTCGTCGAGGCCGAGAACAGGCAGGTCAGGTTCCTGGCCGCCCGGATATCGGAGGCCCTCGACGAGGCCGGGGCCCTCGAGGCCGAGACGGCGGCGCTGCTCGAGGGCGACGAGACCTACGCGTGCCTGCTCACCGTGCCCGGCATCGGCCCGAGGACCGCGGCGCAGCTCGCGGTGTCGGTCGACATCGGGAGGTTCCCGGACCACGACCACCTGGCCTCGCACTGCGGCATAGCCCCGAGGGTGAGGAGCTCCGGAACGTCGGTGAGGTCGGTCAGGGCGTCCAGGCGCGGCGACGCGAGGCTCAAGTCCCTGCTGATCTTCTCGTGCAACAGCCTGGTGAGGTCCTCGGGGCGCTACGGCGAGTACTACCGGGCCTGCGGGGCATGGGGCACGGGCGGGCGCTCAAGGCCGTCGCGAGGAAGCGGCTCAGGGCGATATACGCCGTGATGCGCGACCGGGTGCCCTACCGGGAGTAGCCCCGACGGTTGACAAAACTATAGGAACACCCAATGACTAGGTGAATAGCAAAAGCCCCGCAGTCGGAGCGGACTGCGGGGCTCATGAAGAGAGGCTAGTTTGTGGGCGCTTTGCCTGGCGCCCACGAGAGAGGCAACAGAGTAGAGACTACTCGTGGATGCGGGTACCGGAGAGGCCAGCCATGGTCTCGGCGGCCTTGTCCAGAGCGCCGATGATGCAGGTGCGGCCCTTGCGGGAACGGGCGAACTTGATGGCAGCGCGGACCTTGGGCTCCATGGAACCCTTGCCGAACTGGCCCTCGTCGGCCAGGCGCTCGGCCTCGTCGGCGGTGAGGTCCTCGAGCTCCTCCTGGTTGGGCTTGCCAAAGTTGATGGCGACATGCTCAACGGCGGTCAGCAGGAACAGAACGTCGGCGTCGCAGTCCTCGGCCAGCAGCTCGCCGCCCAGGTCCTTGTCGATGACGGCGGGAACGCCCTTGTAGCAGCCCTTGTTCTCGTAGTCGCGGACGACGGGGATGCCGCCGCCACCGCAGGCGATGACGATGAACTCGTTGTCGAGCAGGTTGAGGATGGAGTCGGCCTCGACGA
>URIA01000054.1 GCA_900547765.1 uncultured Collinsella sp.
GCACAGGCTAAAGGCTCTAACAAAACGTGGGCCCTGCCGTTCGAACGAACGGCAGGGCCCACACTCATTTTCTATTCATCCCTAGTCATCGCGCAAAGCCCCTTCGGCAGCACACGGTGCGGCCAAGTCACCGCAGGCCGGGGCGGGAGGCGGTCCTTTCTCTCGGAAAACTTCGCGAAGCCCAGTTTCCGAGAGAAAGTGTCCGGCTGCCGCCCCGGCCGGCCAGGTCAACTACACCGTGTGCTGCGGCAGGTCCTGCAGGGCGATGACGTCCATGCCCATGTCGTTGGCGCTGCCGTGACCCTGCTGGTCCTCGCGCACGGCCTCGATGGCACTCACGTACGTGTTGGCGGCAGACATCGCCGTCACGCAGGTCACGCCGCGGCGCACGGCCTCGGTGCGTAGCAGGTAGCCATCGCCGCGCGAGCCCGGACCGTACGGCGTGTTGATGATCACCGCGATCTTGCCATCAGCGATGAGGTCGCCGATGTTGGGGCGCTCGCCGTCGTGCGGGCCGCTAATCTTCTCCACAATCTCGCACGTCACGTTGCCTCCACGCAGCACGCGCGCCGTACCCTCGGTGGAGCAGATGTCAAAGCCCAGGTAACGCAGGATACGCGCGACCGAAAGGATGTGGCGCTTGTCGCGGTCGCACACGCTGATGAATACCTTGCCGGCGCTCGGGTCGGGCAGCTTGTAGTCGATCGCCAGCTGCGTCTTGGCGTATGCCTCGGGATAGCTCTTGGCGATGCCCATGACCTCGCCCGTCGACTTCATCTCGGGCCCCAGGATGACGTCGGCGCCCGGGAAACGACCCCAGGGCATGACGGCTTCCTTCATGCAGAACCAGTCCAGCTGACGTTCGTCGCTCGGCAGGCCCAAGCTCGCGATGGAATCGCCTGCCATGATGCGCGCCGCGCACTTGGCCAGCGGCACGCCGGTGGCCTTGGAGATAAACGGCACGGTACGGCTGGCGCGCGGGTTGGCCTCAATCACGTAGATGGTCTCGCCCTTGATGGCATATTGCACGTTGACCAGACCGCGGACTCCCAGCGCCATCGCGATGCGGCGCGTGGTCTCGCGGAGCTTCGCCTGCAGGCTCTCGCTAAAGCTGAACGGCGGGATGCAGGTCGCGGAGTCGCCGGAGTGAATACCGGCTTCCTCGATATGCTCCAGGATGCCGCCGATGTATACCTCTTCGCCATCGCACAGGGCGTCGACATCGGACTCGATTGCGCCCTCCAGGAAGCGGTCCAGATACACCGGGTAGTCGGGGCTAATGCGCGCAGCCTCGGCCATGTAATCGCGCAGATGCTCGGCATCGTAAGCGATCATCATGCCGCGGCCGCCCAGCACGTAGCTCGGACGCACCAGCAGCGGGTAGCCGATGTGCGCGGCCACGGCCTCGGCCTCCTCAAACGAGGTGGCCTGGCCCGCCGGCGGATACATGATGCCCAGCTTGTCGAGCAGGGCGGCGAAGTGCTCGCGGTCCTCGGCAAAGTCGATGGCATCGGGCTTGGTGCCCATAATGTTCACGCCGCTCTCCTCGAGCATGCGTGCCAGCTTAAGCGGGGTCTGACCGCCGAGTGTCACCACGACGCCGTCGGGGCGCTCAACATCGATGACATCCATGACGTCCTCGTAGGTGAGTGGCTCAAAGTACAGGCGGTCGGAGGTGTCGTAGTCGGTCGAGACGGTCTCGGGGTTGCAGTTGACCATGATGGTCTCAAAGCCGCGGGCGGCCAGCGCGTAGCTCGCGTGCACGCAGCAGTAATCGAACTCGATACCCTGGCCAATGCGATTGGGGCCGGCGCCCAGGATCATGGCCTTGGGCTTATCCGCCGGCGTGGTCTCGTCGGGGGCAACGCACTTCTTGGCGTCCGGACTCGTGCGGTAGATGTTCTCGTAGGTCTTGTAGTGATACTCCGTGGCGCTCGAGAACTCGGCGGCGCAGGTATCGACCGTCTTCATGCTGGGAACCACGCCCAGACCCTTGCGGTAGGCGCGCACAAAGCGCTCGTCAGAACCAGTCAGCGCGGCGATTTCGGCATCGCTCGTGCCGTACTGCTTGAGCAGGCGCATCGCATCGGCGTCGATGTCCTCCACGCGCAGGCCGCGGATGCTCTCCTGGACCTGAACCATGTCGTTGATACGGTTGAGGTACCACGGATCGATGCCGCAGATGGCATGGATGCGTGCGACGTCCCAGCCGCGGCGCAGGGCCTCGACCACAAAGAAGATACGGTGCTCGGTCGGAGTTGCCACGGCCTGAGCGAGCTCGTCGTCGCTCAGCTTGTCGGCACCCTCCTTGCCACCGGCGCAAATGCCCTGGTGGCCGTCCTCCAGCGAGCGCATGGCCTTGCCGAAGGCTTCCTCAAAGGTGCGACCGATCGCCATGATCTCGCCCACGGCCTTCATGCGCGTGGTGAGCGTAGGGTCGGTGCCCTTGAACTTCTCGAAGGCAAAGCGCGGAACCTTGACGACGCAATAGTCGATCGTGGGCTCAAAGCAGGCGGGCGTGGCCTTGGTGATGTCGTTGACGATCTCATCGAGCGTGTAGCCCACGGCCAGGCGCGCGGCGGCCTTGGCGATGGGGAAGCCCGTGGCCTTGGAGGCGAGCGCGGACGAACGGCTCACGCGCGGGTTCATCTCGATGACGATCAGGCGGCCGGTGTTGGGGTTCACGGCAAACTGCACGTTGGAGCCGCCAGTCTCGACGCCGATCTTCTCCAGAATGGCGAGCGAGGCGACACGCATGCGCTGGTACTCAAGGTCGGAGAGCGTCTGCGCCGGCGCCACGGTGATGGAGTCGCCGGTGTGCACGCCCATGGGGTCGAGGTTCTCGATGGAGCACACGATGATGCCGTTGCCGGCGTGGTCGCGCATGACCTCCATCTCGTACTCTTTCCAGCCCTCGATGGACTCCTCGACCAGCACCTCGTGTGCGGGCGAAAGCTCGAGGCCCTGGCTCACGATGGAGACGAGCTCCTCGTGGGTGTGCGCGATGCCGCCGCCGGCACCGCCGAGGGTAAAGCTCGGGCGCAGCACGCAGGGGTAGCCCACGCGCTCGGCAATGGCCTCGGCATCTCCCACGCTGTAGGCATAGCCCGAGCGCGCGACCTCCAGGCCGATCTCGGCCATGGCCTCGTTAAAGAGCTTGCGGTCCTCACCACGCTCGATAGCGGCAAGGTCGCAGCCGATCATCTCGACGCCGTACTTGTCGAGCGTGCCGTCCTTTGCCAGCTCGACGGCGGCGTTCAGACCGGTCTGGCCGCCCAACGTAGGCAGCAGCGCGTCCGGACGCTCCTTTTTGATCACACGCTCGATAAACTCGGCGGTGATGGGCTCGACATAGGTGCGGTCGGCAAGACCCGGGTCGGTCATGATGGTCGCCGGGTTGGAGTTGACCAGGATGACCTCAAAGCCATCCTCCTTGAGCACCTTGCAGGCCTGGGCGCCGGAGTAGTCAAACTCACAGGCCTGACCGATAACGATGGGGCCCGAACCAATGACGAGGATGCGCTTGATGTCAGTACGTTTCGGCATGTTAGTTCTCCTCGGTCTCGGTCGCGGCGGTCTCGGCGAAATTCCAGCCAGCCAGGCGGTCCTTCGCGGTGTCGATGTCTAGGTAGTTCTCCTCGCCGTCCATGAGTCGCGTAAAGGCGGTAAAGAGATAGTGAGCATCGGTGGGGCCAGGCGAGGCCTCGGGGTGGTACTGGACCGAGAAGCACGGGGCGTCGAGCAGCTGGATGCCCTCGGCGGTGCCGTCGTTGAGGTTCACGTGCGTCAGGCGAATGCGGCCAAAGCGCTCGTTCATCACGACCGGCGCGATTCCGCGGCGCACCCAGACGCGCAGATCTCCATCGGCCGCATGCTCGGTCTCGCCGCCGGAAAGCTCGGGGACAAGCTTGCCCAAGCTGGGGAACAGCAGGCCAAAGCCATGGTTTTGTGCGGTGATCTCCACGCGACGGCTTACCAGGTTCATGACCGGCTGGTTACCGCCGCGGTGACCGAACTTAAGCTTTTCCATCTGGGCGCCGCAGGCCAGGCTGATCATCTGGTGACCAAGGCAAATACCAAAGACCGGCACCTTGCCGATCAGCTGCTGCACCTGCTCGTAGGTCTCCACCACGGCGTCGGGGTCGCCGGGGCCATTGGACAAAAAGACGCCGTCGGGATTCATGTCGAGCACCTCGCTCGCGGGCGTATTCCACGGCACGACGGTAAGGTCGCAGCCGGCGCGGACCAGCCCTTCCAGAATGCCGCGCTTCACACCGCAGTCGTAGGCGACCACTTTGTGACGGGCAGGAGCGGCAGCCGAAAGCGCAAAGCCATGCGTGGCAGGCAGGTCGGCGGCCACAAACTCATGAGGCGCGGGGCAACTTACGGTCTTGACCAGGTTCTCGCCTACCAGCGTAGGCGCTGCGGCCAGACGCTCGGCAAGCTCGTCGACGTCGAAGATCTCGGTCGAGATAATGCCCATCTTGGAACCATTGTCGCGCAGATGGCGCACCAGAGCGCGGGTGTCGACACCCTCGATAGCAACGATGCCGTGTGCGCGCAGGTACTCCGGCACGCTGACGGCCGAGCGCCAGTTAGAAGGCGTGGCGCACATGTCGCGAACGATCATGCCGCGCATGGCCGGAGCGCTCGCAGAGCGCACGGCGTCGCCGGGGAAGGCCGACTGGACGTCGGTCTCGTCGATACCGTAGTTGCCGATCTGCGGATAGGTCATGGTTACGATTTGGCCGGCATAACTCGGGTCGGTCATGACCTCAAAGTAGCCCTCGAGCGAGGTGTTGAAGCAGACTTCGCCGGTCGCGGTGCCCTCGGCGCCGCATGCACGTCCATAAAAAATGGTCCCATCCTCAAGATACAGGATGCAGGGACCACAGGTGCCCTTGCTGGTTTTGGCCAGCATACGCTGGCAAAGCTCGCTGGGCGCGAAGGTGCGGGCGGCAGCGCCCGCGGTATGGTTGTTCGCCATAGTTCTCCTTCCCGGTCTCACAGGACCGGCTTAAAGGTGTGTAGTTAGGCCTCGCGGTATTGTAACCGTAAGCATGCCTCATGGCGTTAATTTCATCGAAATGTTTACGAAATGATAATTATGACTTTCTATGCATAATGATTTTTCTAGGACGGGGATTAAAAATCATCCCGCGAGGCTTGTGGCTCACGCGGGATGATGACGTCTTACTTTTTCTTATCCTGCTCCAGCAGTTTGGACGGTGTGCGATCGGGCTTGCCGCCGCGGAAAATCTCGCGGCCATGCAGACGATGCTCCAGATCGCGCTCGGCCTTTTCCTCGTCAATCTTGGTCTGGCTCACCACCGGGTCCTCAATCAACGACGACACCGAGTTCACCTGCTTCTGAATGCGCTCGGCGATGGTGTCATCCATACTCACGATGCGCATCTTCCAGTCGATACTCGTGGCGTTGGATGAGCTCTTGGTCCACACGAACGTCAAAATGGCGCTCTGGTGGCCGCGCGCGGGGAACATGCCAAAGAAGGAATCGTGCTGAATGTTGCTATCCTCGTCGATATAGGCGTGAACGTTATACACCACGCGGTCGATCTTATCGTTGAGCAACGCGTTGGTCGCAAGCGCCGCGGCCTGAATCTGCCCGTTGGACAGCAGCTCGAGCTCGTTGGCAGACGATGTGTCCAACACCGTCACCTCGACCGTGCCCGTACGCTCATCGGCTTCATCGACGGTAAAGTCGAGCGGGAACTGCGTAAAGCCGTTGCCCCATTCAAGTCCACCCTTGAGCGCGGTCGAAACGGTATCGACCGAAACGCTCTCGGACAGGTTGGCGGTGTTCAGACGACGCATCACGCCGTAGCCAATCTGCATGCCCACGATCAGCACCAAAATACCGATGACCACGGCCATCGCGGTCTTCGTAATGGTATGGCTCACCTGCGAGCCCGAAGGATCGTCCTCGGACAGCGGGTCGATATGTTTTGCCTGGCTCGCGCGGTCCTCGCTGCGCAGCTGCGCTAGCGCCGCTTTGTCACCGCGCTTGGCCGCAGCCTCCTTCTCACGCATGCGCTCGGTACGCTTTTTGGCGAGCGTGGGATCCAAGACGCCGGATGCATCGATTTCGGAGAATAACTCCGTCACTTCTTCCGGAGTCAAAGGGTTCTTGTCAGCCATAAACTTCCTGTCATATCAATCAGTCGAGCTCGTGCGCACGCGCACCTTCGAACTGCATTCGATAGTAACGGGCATAGGTGCCGCCACGGGCGAGAAGCTCCTCGTGCGTGCCACGCTCCACAACGCGACCATGCTCAACGGTCGCAATCTCATCGGCATGCTTAATGGTCGAAAGACGGTGGGCGATAATAATCGTGGTGCGGCCGCGTGCCAGCTCTTCGAGTGACTCCTGCACCGCCTCCTCGCTCTCGTTATCCAAAGCACTCGTCGCCTCGTCCAAAATCAGGATCTTGGGGTTCTTGAGAAACACGCGCGCGATGGCAACGCGCTGCTTCTGTCCGCCCGAAAGACGGCTGCCGCGCTCGCCCACCACGGTGTCGTAGCCCTGCGGAAGCGATTCGATAAAGGTATCGATATTGGCGCGGCGGGCCGCCTCGGCGATCTCTTCTGCCGTAGCACCCGGCTTGCCGTAGGCGATGTTCTCGCCAATCGTACCGTCAAACAGGTAGACATCCTGCTGCACCAGGCCGATGGCGCGGCGCAGGCTCTGCTGCGTCACATCGCGCACGTCCTGACCGTCGATGCTAATGGATCCGGTAGCCACGTCATAAAAGCGCGGCAGCAGCGAACAGGTCGTGGACTTGCCGCCGCCCGAAGGGCCAACCAAAGCGATGGTCTGCCCGGGCTTGATGGACAGGTCCATATGGTCGATAACGGGTCGCTCGTCGGCATAGCCCTCGCCCAGCTCAACGTCCTCGTAGTTAAAGCACACGTCGTGATACTCCACGGCGCCGGCAGTCACCTGCAGATCAGTGGCGCCCGGCTTGTCCTGGATATCCGGCGCCGTCGAGAGCACCTCGTCCATACGCTTAAAGCCGGCGATAGCCTTCTGATACGTTTCGGCCGAATTGACGAGCGTCTCAAGCGGCGTGCAGAACAGCGAAATATAGAGTGCAAAGGTCGCCATATCGACCGCCTGCAGCTGTCCCTGGGCGACCAGCCAGCCGCCCAGCAGCACCACGATCACATAGAGCACGCCCGAGAGCAGGCCATACGTCGCGGTATAGACGCCCATGGCGTGATACATGTTCTCCTTGGACGAAAGATAGCGATTGTTGGAGGCGCGGAACTTGAAGCGTTCGGTCTCCTCGTTGGCAAAGCTCTTGACCACGCGCATGCCCGCCAGCGAATCCTGCAGCTGCGCATTGATGCCGCTGATCTTTTTGCGGTTGTCGCTAAAGACCTCGCGCATACGCATGTTTTGCCAAAACATGATGACCGCAAACGCCGCCGTCACCACGGCCATGGCGAGCGCCAGCACCGGGGCGATGGTAAAGAGGATCACAAACGAGCCGATAATCTCGATGCCGCAGATGATGATCCACTCGGGCACGTGGTGCGCCGCCTCGCAGATATCGAACAGGTCGTTGACCACGCGGCTCATCATGTCGCCCGAGCTGTTGCGGTCGAAGTACGCAAAGCTAAAGCGCTCATACTGGTCGAACAGGTCCTCGCGCATTTTGGACTCCATGCGCGCACCCATCACGTGACCCCAATAGCTCACAAAGTAGCGGCAGGCGCAGCGGACGGCATACATCAGCACCAAGCCCACCGCGATCATGCCGAGCGCCTGCATAATGGCAGCCTGACCCTGAGCAAATAGCCCACCGGTCAAATTGCGCAGGATAATGGGGAACGCCAGGTCAATGGCGGCAAGCACCAGAGCACAAACAGTATCAGCAACAAAAAGCCCCATCTGGGGCTCGTAATACGAGAGAAACCTTTTAAACATGCAATCCTCGAAGAGAAATAAATAGCGTGAGAAATCCGGTTGAACCGGTCAGGCTGAAAACAAAGCGTCCCAACAAGCATAACGCCGATGTTCTGGCAGCGTCAGCGAAAACGTCCCTAAGCGAGCAAGGTGCCTTGAAAGAGGAGCGACGCGTACTTCGGTACGCGAGCGACGATTGAAAGGCAGATTGCCGCTTAGGGGCGTTTGCAGCGTCGACTCGTTACGCGGTTTGGTAAAACCGCGTAACCTAGAGCTCGGCCCCGCCCAAGCGGTGCGCGATGCTATCGCAGGCCAAGGCGCCTACGACGGTCTTGGCGTCTTCGATCTTGCCGTCGAGCACGGCGTCGATCAGCTCGTGCAGCGGCACCAGGTCCACGTTGACAAACTCGTCATCATCGGGGTTGGGCGCATCAAACTCGAGCTTGGTAGCCAAGTAGATGTGGATGATCTCATCGCAAAAACCGCAGGACGTGACAATCGACGTCAAAAAGCGAATACGACCAGCCCTAAAGCCGGTCTCCTCATGCAGTTCGCGCTTGGCGCAATCGAGCGGGTCCTCGCCTGGATCGAGCTTGCCGGCGGGAATCTCGACCGTCACGCGGTCGATGGCGGTGCGGTACTGACGCACCAGTACGATCTTGCCGCTCTCGGTCAGTGCCACAACGGCCGCCGCACCCGGATGGCGAACGATATCGCGGGCGCTGCGGTGACCGTTGGGCAGCTCAACCTCAAGACGGTGGACGTCGAGAATCTTGCCCTTCCAGGCGCACTCCTCCGAAAGAATCTTCTCGTGCAGCTCGGCATCGTGCGGGTCGTCGTCGCCCAGCACCAGTGCCGGCTCGTCAGCGACCTCGCCACCAGGCTCGCCCTCGGCGTGCCCATACATGCGGCTGTCCTCTTCGACAATCTGCGCGTCCACGAGCTCTTCGTTCTTCTCGTCCATCCGTCTCATTCCTCTCGGATTTTAGGCATCCCAGGCGTCGCGGCCGCGCAGCGCGCGCAGGCCGATGTCGTGACGCAGGGTCTTGCCCTCAAAATCAATCTTCTCGCAGGCCTCGTAGGCAAGGTTGCGAGCGTTCTCGAACGTGTCGCCCAGAGCGGTCACGGCAAGCACGCGGCCACCATTGGTCACGAGCTGGCCGTCCACCACGGCGGTGCCCGCGTGGTACACGGTCACGTTCTCCATGGCCTCGGCATCGGCGATACCGGTGATGACCTTGCCCTTCTCGTAGCTGCCGGGATAGCCCGCGCTCGTCAGGACAACGGCCACGGCCCACTCGTCACGCCAGTCGAGCTCAATCTGATCGAGCTCGCAGTTGGCACAAGCCAGCATGACCTCGACCAAGTCGTTCTTAAGGCGCGGCAGCACGACCTGCGTCTCGGGGTCGCCAAAGCGGGCATTGAACTCCAGCACCTTGGGGCCGGCAGGCGTGAGCATAAAGCCGCCATACAGGCAGCCGCGGTAGTCGATACCCTCGACAGCGAGCTCGGCCACGGTCTGCTCCATGACCTTCACCATCGTGGCGTGCTCCTCGTCAGTCACGATGGGCACCGGGCTGTAGACGCCCATGCCACCGGTGTTGGGGCCCTTGTCGCCCTCGAGCGCGCGCTTGTGGTCCTGCGAGGTGGCCATGGGGCGAACGGTCTTGCCGTCGGTAAAGGCCAGCAGCGAGCACTCGGGGCCAACGAGCATCTCCTCGATAACCACGGTGTTGCCGGCATCGCCAAAGGTGCCGCCAAAACACTCACGCACGGCCTCCTCGGCCTGCTCAAGTTCGGTCGCCACGATAACGCCCTTGCCCGCGGCAAGGCCGTCGGCCTTGACGACCAGCGGGGCGCCCTGCTCGCGCACGTAGGCGAGAGCCGAAGCCTCGTCGGTAAACGAGCCGTAGGCCGCCGTCGGGATACCGGCGCGCTCCATGAGCTGCTTGGAGAACAGCTTGGAGCCCTCCATCTGGGCGCCCTCGGCACCCGGGCCAAAGCAGGGAATACCCGCCGCGCGCACGGCGTCGGCCACGCCCGCCACGAGCGGAGCCTCGGGGCCAATTACCACAAGTCCGCATCCGTGGCTCTGCGCAAACGCCGCCACGGCCGCAGGATCGCAGTCGTCGAGAACAACGTTCTCGCCGCAGCTCGCGGTGCCGCCGTTGCCCGGCGCAATGTAGAGCTTGCCGGCGCGCGGTGATGCTGCGAGCTTGGCTGCCAAAGCATGCTCACGGCCGCCGCTGCCCAACAACAGGATGTCGATGGTTTGAGTGTCCGCCTTCAAGGGTACCTCCTCTATGGATGAACGGCCCGCTCCGCGCGAGCCCTTTGCAAGCAAATATACCCCTCGGCCGCCCGTCCGGGCTGCAAAGGGGTATATCGCAATAACCAAATAGTCCCGATTACTTCCAGAATCGGTTGATGATCTGCTCGCGACCGGCGCCAACGCCAATGAACGTCACGCGGGTGTGTGCCAGATCCTCGATAAACGCCACGTAGTCCTGAGCCTCCTGCGGCAGCTCCTCAAAGCTGCGGCAACCGGTGATATCGCACTTCCAGCCAGGGAGCTCCTCGTAGATGGGCTTGGCATGCTCAAAGCGCACCTGGTGTTCGGGCACGCTCGTGTAACGCTCGCCATCGACGTCGTAGGCAACGCACACCTTGATGGTGTCGAAAGCCGAAAGCACGTCGAGCTTGGTCACGGCGATGTCGGTGAGGCCGTTGACGCGCGAGGCATAGTTGGCGATAGGGCCGTCAAACCAGCCGCAACGACGACGGCGACCGGTGGTCACGCCGTACTCATAGCCCTCCTCGGTCAGCGTGTGGCCGGCCTCGGACTCATAGGAAAGCTCGGTGGGCATGGGGCCCGAACCGACGCGGGTGATATAGGCCTTCATGACGCCCAGCACGCGGTCGACGTTCTTCATGCCCACGCCGGAGCCGGTGATGGCGCCGCCGGCGGTGCAGTTGGAAGACGTCACGTACGGATAGGTGCCGTGATCGATGTCGAGCAGCGTCGCCTGGGCGCCCTCAAACAGCAGGTCCTTGCCCTCATCGATCATGTTGTTGAGCAGCAGGCTCGTCTCGGTGATGTAGGGACGCAGGCGCTCGGCCATGGGCAGGTACTCGTCGCAAATCTGGTCCACGGTGTAGGTGGGCAGGTTGTAGATGAGCTCGAGCTCGGGGTTCACGCGGGCAAGAGCGGTCTCCAGCTTGTCGCGGAACAGTGCCTCGTCCAGCATGTCCTGCATGCGCAGGCCGATGCGGGCCATCTTGTCCTGGTAGCACGGACCGATTCCGCGCTTGGTGGTACCGATGTTCTTCTTGCCGAGCTTCTGCTCAAAGGCGCCATCCAGATCGATGTGGTACGGCATGATGACATGCGCGTTGCCGCTGATCTTGAGATTCTTGGTGGTGATGCCGTCGGCCTCGAACATGTCGATCTCCTCAAGGACAACCTTGGGGTTGACGACGCAGCCGTTACCGATCACCGACACGTGGTCGGAATACATGATGCCGGAGGGCACCTGGTGCAGGCCGTACTTCTTGCCGTTGACGACGATGGTGTGGCCGGCGTTGTTGCCGCCCGAGTAGCGCACGACGGCATCGAAGTCGCCGGCGACCAGGTCGCAAATCTTACCCTTGCCCTCATCGCCCCACTGGGCACCGACCAAAACGGTTGACGGCATGTTTACTCCTTACATTCATGGACTGTCTACGCGCCACGCCGGCACGCAGAAGCACAAAACATTCCCAGTATACCCGTGCAACGGGCGCCTGTCCTACTCCTCGGCATGTGCCCCATCAAGCTCATAGAACTTGGTGGATGCCGGCAGGAACATCAGATCGACGTCGCCGATCGGGCCCGAACGGTTCTTGGCCACGACGATACGCGTAACGCCCTCGTCGGGTCGATCGTCGCGCGAGGCCTCGGCCTCGTCGGCGGAGCGGTCCAAGAACATAACGATATCGGCGTCCTGCTCGATGGAGCCCGATTCACGAAGGTCGGAAAGCTGCGGGCGCTTGCCGGTACGGGATTCGACCTGACGCGAGAGCTGCGACAGCGCGATGAGCGGGATCTTGAGCTCCTTGGCCATGATCTTCAGACCACGCGACATCTCCGAAACCTCGACGGTACGGCTCTCGGAGCGGCGTCCCGGCGGAGGACTCACCAGCTGCAGGTAGTCCAGGATGATGATTGCCTTCTCCTTGTTATGGAGCATGCGGCGGCTCTTGGCGCGAATCTCGGTCACTGTGGTGCCGGGCGTATCGTCAATCAGAATATCGAGCTTGGACAAGGTCTGCGTGGCCTCGTTGATATTGGCCCACTGCTCGGGGCTAATGCGGCCCATGCGGAAGTCACTGATCGAGATCATGGCGTAGGCGCAAATCAGACGCTGGGCAATTTCTTTGCCCGACATCTCCAGCGAGAAGAAGCCGACGGTATAACCGGCAGCGGCAGCGTTGAGCGCCAGATTCAGGGCGAACGACGTCTTACCCACAGCAGGGCGGGCGCCGATAATGATGAGCTGGCCCTCGCGGAAGCCCATGAGCATGCGGTCGAGTGACGGGAAGCCCGTGGGCACGCCCGCAGCCTGACCACCGGCCTGACACACTTCCTCGGCCTCGTTATAGGCCTCAACCATAAACTCGGTCAGCGTCTTGTAGCTCGACTTGACCTCGCGTGCCGTGACCTTGAGCAGCTTGCTCTCGGCTAGCTCCACGACCTCTTTGGTGTCGGTGGGGGCGTTATATGCCAGCGCGTTGATCTCGTTGGTGGCGCCGATCAGCTCGCGCAGCATCGAATCGCGACGAACGATGGCGGCATGGTGCTGCCAGTTCACGAGCGACAGAGTCTGACCCATCAGCTCCAAAATGTAGGCCTCGCCGCCCACGGCATCGAGCTTGTTGATGCTTCGCAGGTAATCGATCAGCGAGATGGAGTCGATGGGAATGCGGCTGTTGTACATATCGACCATCGCGGTGTAGATGGTCTTATGAATGGGCCGGTAGAAATCATCGGGCTGCAGCTCGACCTGGGCCTCTTCGACCACCTCGGGCGATAGCAGCATAGCGGCCAGTACATTGGCCTCTGCATCTTGGTTTTGGGGAAGACCCAACTTTGAGCCGCGGTCCTCGACCGTCAGCCCCGTCTCCCTATCGTCATATGCCATGAGCATCCTCATTCATATCGCTTGCGAGCATCCATAGTATCAGCCACGGTCCCAAAACGCGCCGCGCGCCGCCAATCATCACCGAACCAAACGGATGAACGGTCCTGTATATAGGACTTCGACGCAACGTTCACCATGACACTCACTCAGCGCAAAAAACAAAAGGGCGCCCTGGTTTCCCAGAGCGCCCTTCTTAGAACAAGATTGTTGCGTTGCAGCAAATGCTACTCGGCAGCAGCCTCAGTCTCGACCTCGGCGGTCTCGGCCTCGGCGACCTCAGCGGCCTCCTCGACCTCAGCCTCGGCAGCGAGCTCCTCGGCGGTAACGCCGACGAGAACGACAACCTCGGCCTTGATCTCGCGGTACAGCGAGATGGCAACGGTGTGGGCACCGGCAACCTTGATGGGCTTACCGAGCTCGACGCGCTTGCGGTCGATGTCCATACCGAGCTGAGCCTTGATGGCGTCAGCGACCATAGCGGCGGTAACGGAGCCAAAGAGGATGCCCTCGTCGCCGACCTTGACGTCAACGGTGACCGTCTTGCCCTCGAAGGCAGCCTTGGTCTCGTTGGCGGTAGCCAGACGGACGGCCTCGCGCTTGGCGATGTTGTTGCGACGCTCGTCAAGCTGCTTGAGGTTGCCCTTGGTGGCGGCAACAGCGAGCTTCTTGGGGAACAGGAAGTTCTCAGCGTAACCCTGAGCGACCTCTACGACGTCACCCTCGCCGCCCTTGCCCTTGATCTCATCGAGAAGAATAACCTTCATGATGCGTCTCCCTTCTTAGCCGCGGTCGCGGTTGCCACGAGAGGAAACCACGGGGACGGTGTACGGCAGGAGAGCCATCTCGCGGGCGCGCTTGATGGCGTTGGCGATGTCATGCTGATGCTGCGTGCAAGCGCCAGTGACGCGACGGGGCTTGATCTTGCCACGGTCGGTCATGTACTTACGGAGAAGCTGAGTGTCCTTATAGTCGATGAACTCAGTGTTCTCCTTGCAGAACTGGCAGTACTTACGACGCGGCTGACGTGCAGAAAAAT
>URIA01000055.1 GCA_900547765.1 uncultured Collinsella sp.
CAGCTGCACACCGCCGAGACCGAGAAGTACGCCCACGTGACGTTCTTCCTCAACGGCGGCATCGAGGAGCCCAAGGAGGGCGAGGAGCGCGTGCTCGTCGCTTCCCCCAAGGTCGCTACCTACGATCTGCAGCCTGAGATGAGCGCTCCCGAGGTTACCGAGAAGCTTGTCGCCGCCATCAACGAGGATCGCGCTGATTTCTACATCGTGAACTTCGCGAACTGCGACATGGTTGGTCACACCGGTGTCTTCGACGCCGCCGTTAAGGCCGTCGAGGCTGTTGACGATGCCCTGTCCAAGGTTGTCCCGGCGATTCTCGCCAAGGGCGGCTTTGCGCTGATTACCGCCGACCACGGCAACGCCGATCACATGTTTGACGTTGCTTCCGACGGTTCCAAGCATCCGTTTACGGCTCACACCACCAACCGCGTCCCGTTCATCATCGTTGATGAGAAGGCCAAGCTCACCGGTATCGAGGACGGCCGTCTTTCCGATATCGCTCCGACCATGCTCACCATGGCTGGTATTGAGCCTTCCGCCGAGATGACGGGTCGCGTGCTCGCCACCGAGGCCTAAGAGAAAACGCCAAGCGTTTCTTTGAAGGGGGTTGTCCATATTCGGGCAATCCCCTTTTTTTGGTATTTCTGCCATATCTGCCCCGTCCCCAAATGGCAGGTGGGGGAGTGTCGGGGGTTGTGGTACAGTACTGGAGTTTGAATTGTTCTATTAAGGAGCTTATCTATGGGTCCGTTCCAGATTCTTCTGTTTGTCGTTTGGGCTGTCTCTGCCGTGGCGCTGACGATTCTCGTCCTGATGCATTCCGGTAAGGGCACCGGCGTTTCGGATATGATCGCTAGCTCGCTGTATAACTCCAGCTCTGCCACGGGCGTCATGGAGCAGAACCTCGATCGCCTGACGGTAATTATGGCCGTCGTTTTTGCCGTGTGCGTCGTCCTGTGCATGTTCTTCTTCCCGCAGGGCATCGTCGGCTACTAAGCACGAGCCGCATAAATATTTGAAAAGGGTTCCGTAAGTGCGGGACCCTTTTTGTTTACACATTTGTAACAGAGTCAAAATATCCCCACATACTTCGCCCAACTAAAGAAATTCTCGACCGTTGACCGGAATTAGCCCCAAATCGTGCATAAAATGCGCTACTGTATTGCGAAACGTTGGTCCGTTGTGCATAACCAGCCATAGCGGCGGGCGGCGTTTTGATGGTTCGGATCGGATTGTCTCGACATGTGTCCGACTGAACATTTCTTTGTCCTATCTCATAAGGAGGATGGCATGGCTGATTCTATGTTCCACCAGCCCGTTATGGGTCGTCGCGCCTTTGTTGGCGGCACCCTCGCTGCGAGCTCCATGGCTTTTCTTGCCGCATGCGGCAAGAAGGGCGGCGACGCTTCCGGTTCTGAGTCCGGTTCGACGCTGAACTTCTACATCAACAACCCGGTCTGCATCGACCCCTACAATGTCCAGGAGGACCAGGGCACTCAGGTCGAGTACCAGCTCTTTGACGCCCTGACCTCTTATGACGCCGAGAAGGGCGAGATCGTTCCGCTGGCTTGCGAGTCCTTTGAGGCCAACGACGACGCCACCGAGTTCACCTTCAAGATCAAGAAGGCCAAGTTCCACAACGGTGACGACGTTACCTCCAAGTCCTTCAAGCTCGGTTGGGAGCGTCTGGTCAACACCAAGTCGGCTATCGCTACCGAGTACGGCCCCTCCGAGGTCTCTTATCACCTTTCCATGGTCGAGGGCTATGACGACCTGCTTGCCGGTAACGCTACCGAGCTCAGCGGTGTTACTTGCCCCGACGATGAGACTCTCGTCGTCAAGCTGTCTTCCGCTTACGCCGACTTCCCCTTCGTCGCCTCTCACCCGGCTCTGGCCCCGGTTCCCGAGTGCGCCGAGTCCGATGTCAAGAGCTTCTATCTTGCACCGGTCGGTAACGGCCCGTTCATGATGGACGGCAAGTGGGAGGATGGTCAGGAGATCAACCTCAAGAAGTTCGACGATTACTATGGCGACAAGGCCAAGATCGATGGCATCCACTTCCAGGTCATCAAGGACATGGAGACTGCTTACAAGGAGTTCCAGGCCGGTAACCTCGATGTCTGCGACGTTCCCGTCGCTCAGATCGATGCCGCCAAGAAGGATCGCGGCGTGTCTAAGGACGGCTACACCATGGGTGACGGCGAGCGCATGCTGCTCGGCGCCGAGCCTTCCACGTACTATCTGACCTGCAACACCACGGCCGAGCCGTTCAACAACGCCGACCTGCGTAGGGGCATCTCCCTGGCCATCAACCGTGAGGCCATCTGCAAGACCATCTTCAAGGGTACCCGTACCCCTGCCGACGGCATTGTTCCTCCGGGCATCGATGGCTACAAGGAGGGCGCATGGGAGTTCTGCGCCTACGATGTCGACAAGGCTAACGAGTACCTCGACAAGGTTGCTCCCGCTGGCGCTAACGGGGATCGTGGCATTAGCGTGACCCTTTCCTACAACCAGGACGGCGGTCACAAGGAGATCATGGAGTCCATCATCGGCGACCTCGCCAAGGTTGGCGTTACCGCTGTCTCCGATACCCCTGAGTGGTCTGCCCTGCTCGAGCAGTATCAGAACTTTAACTATCAGTTCGGTCGTCTGGGTTGGATTGCCGACTACCCGATCATGGACAACTTCCTGTATCCGCTGTTCCACTCCGACTCCCTCGGTGGCGACAACCGCTCCGGTTACAACAATCCCGAGTTCGACGCCAAGGTCGACGAGGCTCGTACTATTGTTGACGACGAGGAGCGCGTCGCTAAGATGCAGGAGGCCGACGCAATGGTCGCTGCCGACTGCCCGGTCATCCCGGTGATGTTCTACACGCACACCATCGTCGGCTCCGATCGCATCAAGCACCTCTATGTCGATCCGCAGAAGCATGCCGATCTGGGTACCGCTGAGCTCGCCTAAGAGTTTGCAGCTTCCGTGAGGGTCAAGTATTTACGTAGACCTCATGGGAAACATACAGTTCTCCCTAACCTGGGGTAAACTGGCTGATGGTAATTTTGGGATGCCGGTCTGGCGATCGGCATCCCATTTAGGTTAATCCCTAGATAGGGGAGTGGTATGGGTAAGTACATCGTTAAACGTGTGCTTCAGTTCATCCCGGTATTTTTGGGCGTTACGCTGATTCTGTTCGCCCTCCAGAATATCGTGCCGGGAGATCCGATCAAGCTGATCGGTGGAGACAAGGCTCTGTCCCCCGAGGTGGAGCTTCAGCTTCGCGTTCGCTATCACCTGGTCCAGTCGGACGAGGACGGCAACGCGATCCTTGACGAGAACGGCGACCCCGTTCAAACGTCGCTCGTGGACCGTTACTTGTATTACATGAACGGCCTGCTTCATGGCGATCTGGGCAATTCGTATCAGCGCAAACTGCCGGTTACGGAAATCTTTGCCCAGAAGTATCCGTATACGGTCAAACTTGCCGCGTGCGCCATCGTGCTCGAGGCAATCATGGGTATCGGTGCGGGTATCATTTCGGCGGTAAAGCGTTATTCCTTCTGGGATATTTTGGTAACGCTCACCACGTCGATCCTCGTTGCCGTACCGGCCTTCTGGCTCGGTATGTTGCTGCAACTGTTCTTTGGCGTCATTCTCAAGGACGCCACGGGCGGTGCATTCTCCATGCCGATCTCGGGTGCCGGCGGTTCCAGCTCTCAGTATCAGGATTGGATGCACTATGTGCTCCCGACCATTACGCTGGCTTCGGTTTCGACCGCTTATGCTGCTCGCATTATGCGCTCGCAGCTGCTTGACGTCATGAACCAGGATTACATTCGTACGGCAAAGGCCAAGGGTCTCTCCAATCGCGCTATCATCATCAAGCATGCGCTTAAGAATGCACTCATCCCCGTCGTTACCTATATTGGTGTCGACTTTGGTGGCATGCTTTCGGGTGCCATCCTGACCGAGACGGTCTTCAACTGGCCCGGCATTGGCTATGAGGTCTATCGCGCCATTAGCATGCGCGACTGGCCCATCGTTATGGGCGGCGTTACGCTCATCGTCGTCGTCGTCATGGTGATTAACCTGCTCGTCGACATTAGCTATGCATTCCTCGACCCGCGCATCCGCCTTGGCGGTCCGTCGGATAAGGCCTAAGGGAGGTACGTCTCATGCAGGAAACTGATTCTCAGTCTCAGGAGCAGGCTACCGCCACCAAGGCCGCATCTGCTCCCGCCAAGTCCCGCACGCTGTGGGGCGACGCTTTTAAGCGTCTTCGCAAGAACAAGCTCGCCGTCATCGGTGTCTGCTGGATCATCATCGTCGTTGTGGTTGCCCTGACCGCGGATCTGTGGGCTAAGCCCTGGCTCGGTTCGCCGACGGCTTCCGACTCGACCACCATGGCCGAGACGTCGTTGCTGGCTCCGTGTGCCGAGCACCCGTTTGGCACCGATGCCCTTGGTCGCGACATTCTCGTTCGCGTTATCTACGGTGCACGCGTTTCACTGTCCGTCGGCATTATGGCCACCGCCATCTCCACGTTGATCGGTCTGGTCATGGGCGCCCTGGCCGGTTTCTACGGCGGCATCTGGGACACGATCATCATGCGCTGTGCGGATATCTTCCTGGCCTTCCCGTACGTGCTGTTCGTCGTCGCCATGATCGCCGTTATCGGCCGTGGTCTTCAGAACGTCTTTATCGCCATCGGCATTCTCGGATGGCCTTCGATTGCGCGCGTCTTCCGCTCTGCAATCTTGACGGTCAAGGAAAACGACTATGTAGACGCTGCGCGCGCGATGGGTGCATCTGATGCTCGTATCGTCGTGCGTCACATCTTCCCGAACTCCGTCGCCTCCATCGTGGTCTACGCGACCATGAACATTGGTGGCGCCATTCTGACCGAGTCCGCTTTGTCCTTCCTCGGCATGGGCGTTATTCCGCCTACGCCTTCGTGGGGCTCCATGATTCAGGACGGTCAGCAGTATCTTCTGACTGCTCCCTGGATGATGATCATGCCCGGTCTGGCAATTCTCTCGACGGTACTCGCCTTCACCCTGCTGGGTGACGGTCTGCGCGACGCCCTCGACGTCAAGATGAAGGACGCATAAGGATGAAGAAGAACAAGAACTATGTGGACCTGAAGGACCAGCCGGTTCCCGAGGGCCAGCATCTGCTCGAGGTCGACGACCTTAAGATGTATTTCCACACCGAGGATGGCGTCGTTCGCGCTGTCGACGGTGTCTCCTACACGCTCGATCGTGGCGAGACCCTGGGAGTCGTCGGTGAATCCGGCTCCGGTAAGTCCGTGACCGCCATGACCATCATGGGCCTTATCTCGATGCCTCCGGGAAAGATCGAGGGCGGTGACGTTCGCTATCGCGGCCGCTCCATCCTCGAGATGACCGAGGAAGAGATGCAGCACATTCGCGGCAACGATATCGCGATGATCTTCCAGGATCCTATGACCTCCTTGAACCCGGTCTATAAGATCGGCAAGCAGGTGGGCGAGGGCCTTCGTCTGCACCGTGGCTACTCCAAGCAGGAAGCGCTCAAGCGTGCCACCGAGCTTTTGGACCTCGTTGGTATACCCGAGCCCGAGAAGCGCGTCAATGAGTATCCGCACCAGTTCTCTGGCGGTATGCGTCAGCGCGTCATGATTGCCATGGCTCTTGCCTGCGATCCCGATATTCTGATTGCCGACGAGCCCACGACTGCTCTGGACGTTACCATCCAGGCTCAGATTATTGAGCTTATGCAGGAAATGCAGGAGAAGAACGGCAACGCCATCATCATGATTACCCATGACCTGGGTGTTGTTGCCGATATGGCCGACAAGATCATGGTTATGTATGCCGGCCGTCCCGTCGAGTTCGGTACTGCTGAGGAAATCTTCTACGAGAGCCGTCACCCCTACACCTGGGGCCTTATCCGCTCCATCCCGGAGCAGGCCATCGATGAGAAGAAGCCGCTTACGCCGATTCACGGTAACCCGCCTTCGCTCATGAACCTACCCGAGGGCTGCGTGTTCTCGCCTCGTTGCCCCTATGCGACCGATAAGTGCCGCAAGCAGCGCCCCGAGCGCGTTGTCACCGAGTCCGGCCACTATTCTGCGTGCCATTATTCCGGTGACCCCGAGTTCCTCAAGAACGCTCCTGATACGTCCCGTACGCGCAAGGATTCCAAGAAGGGAGGCGAGGCGTAAATGGCAGACAATAACGAGCGTACTCCGCTGCTGAAGGTCGAGCACCTTTCCAAGGAGTTCCCCGCAGAGTCCGGCATGTTCGCCAAGCGTTTTTCCAAGCGCGTCGTCTCTGCTGTAAATGACATCTCTTTTGAGATTTATCCTGGCGAGACCTTTGGTCTGGTTGGCGAGTCTGGTTGCGGCAAGTCCACGACGGGCCGCACCATCATGCGTCTGACCAAGCCGACTGCCGGTAAGGTGTTCTTCCAGGGCAAAGACGTTGCCGAGATGAGCAAGCATGAGATCAAGGACATGCGTCGCGAGATGCAGTTCATCTTCCAGGATCCCTATGCTTCGCTGAATCCTCGTATGACCATCGGCGAGATCGTTTCCGAGCCCATGACCATTCACGGCGTGGGTACCAAGGAGGAGCGCATCGAGCGTGTTCGCGAGCTTCTCGACGTCGTCGGACTCAACCCCGAGCACATCAACCGCTATCCGCATGAGTTCTCGGGCGGCCAGCGTCAGCGCGTCGGCATCGCCCGCGCGTTCGCTCTGAAGCCCAAGCTGATTATTTGTGACGAGCCCGTTTCCGCCCTGGATGTTTCCATCCAGGCGCAGGTCCTGAACCTGCTCAAGGAGCTTCAGGACAAGTTCGGTACGGCTTATCTCTTCATTGCTCACGACCTTTCTGTCGTGCAGCATATCTCCGACCGTGTTGCCGTTATGTACCTGGGCAAGATGGTCGAGGTTTCGGACTGGAAGACGCTCTACAGTGAGCCGCATCACCCGTACACGCAGTCGCTGCTGTCTGCCGTGCCGGTGCCCGATCCTGATATCCAGAAGACCCGCAAGCGCATCATCCTCGCCGGCGATCCGCCGTCACCGCTGGATCCGCCGACCGGCTGCCGTTTCCACACGCGCTGCCCGATCGCGCAGGGCATCTGCTCCGAGAAGCTGCCTGAGTTTAAGGAAGTTGCCCCGGGCCACTGCTGCGCGTGCCACTTCGCGGAGCCGTTCCCGATCAAGGAATCGCACATCGACCTGTAGTCGGTTGTTTTCGTCCGGGCCCGTGTTGGACTTAGTTTTCAGAACGTCCTCGACCATGGAAACCCCCTTATCCTGCTCCTTCGGAGCTGCGGATAAGGGGGTTTCCTGGTCTGCGGAATGTTCTGAAAACTAAGTCCAGCACGGGCCCTGCGGTAACTCGGCAGGGGGAGTGCGATTCCCTGATCGCTCACTTAGTTTAATAAGAAAGTGAGCGAGGCCGGAGCTTTAGCTCCGGCCTCCCCATATAAGGGCTCGGCAAAGCCGAGCCACCAAATTTATATCAGCCCCCAGAACATGTTTGAGAACTGTGCATGGAGTACGTACTCCTAGGACCAAGACGAGGTTGCTTTCCAACGCATTCCGCAGGGCGCGGCATTATTTTGTAGAGCGAAGCGCGGATCAAAATTATGCCGCATGCCCGAGGACGCGTTGGAAAGCAACCTCGTCTTGGTCCGGACGGACCCATTTACCTGCGCATTTACAAATTCGTAAACTTTTTTGAAAAAAGTGCTTGCACAGTTCTCGAATCATAGGTTATTATCTTCCTCGTTGAACGCGCGGGTCCAACAAAACGAACCGCGAATCAACAACATAGCATGTCGGAGTGGCGGAATTGGCAGACGCGCTAGCTTGAGGTGCTAGTGACCGCTTTTTGGTCATGCGGGTTCAAGTCCCGCCTCCGACACCATCGCATTTGAGAAGCCTCTTCGGAGGCTTTTTTGTTACCGATAGACGGTGAGGTCCACGATGGAAACGCTTGAGCGCAACGAGTGGGCAGACGTTGCCCAACTGGTCGAGATCACGAGCGATGCTGTCATCATCTGTGAGCTCGACGGAACCATTCTGCATGTGAATAATCGTTTGCTAGACCTGATGTGCGAGGAACGCGCTGACGTCATCGGCGGTGATGTCAAAGACGTTCTGTACTCGTCTGCCTTTGAGCGCGCGACCGAACATCGTCTGCCGTTTGAGACCGATGGCTCCGAGAGCGAGCTGATGCTCAAGCTGAGCGACGGGTCTTTTATTCCCGTCTTGGTTCGCGCGGGCTCCGTTACGCCTCCGCGTATCTTTGGACGTCGTGCACCGCGTGTCCTGGTGGCGCTTCACAGCATCGAAGAGCAGTATTCCCACGATCGTCAGCTCAAACGCGCGCTATCGGAGCTTAGGGTGGCGAATAAACGCCTTTCGGGCACCCTTTCGGTCATTATGAGTACTGTGGGCTCCGATGAGCTCCCCAGCTTGCTCGATACCGTTTTGAATCAGCTCGTTGGAACGCTCGATGCCTCCGGTGCGGCTATCTATTTTTCCGAGAGTGGCGGCTTTAAGCTCCGCGGTGTCTCTAAGGAGCTTGAGGACAGCTATCTGCCCGAGTTTATGCCGTACGGCGCGGGCATTCCGACCTACGTGCTTCGCGAGTCGCGTGCCTGTCGCCTGTCGATTCAGCAGGACCTTGAGGGCGACCGGGTTGCTTCGGGCATGTTCATGGATTTGGACAATCGTTCCAAGCACTTGCTGCGCGTGCAGGATATGCCCCCGTATCGCAGCGAGATCTGTCTTCCCGTGTTTTACGGCACGCAGGTCCTTGGCGTGTTGGAAGTTGGCTGGAAACGTCCCCAGGCGCCACTTGCCTATGACGTTAACGTACTCGAGGTCATCTGCGATTACCTGTCTATTCAGCTGGTCGGCATGGCGTCGAGCTTACGTTCGCGCCGCACGGCGGAGCTCGGCCGCTCACTCAATTTGCTGCGCGACGAACTGTTTACCTATCTCGATGATCCCGTTGCCGCTTCGCGAGCGGTGTCGACGGAAATCTGCACGGTGCTCAATTGTCATTTCTGCCCCGTGGAATATGACGCGAGTCTTGACACCTATGTTATCGATTTTGAGGGCGGCAGTCGCGTGGCGCTGCCGGGAGACCCTGAGTCGCTCTTCTTTTCCACCACCGCACCGGCTGCGCGTTTGGGGGTTGCTTCCGATGGTTTTGGGCAGTCGGTGCTGGGCGGTGCGAGTGCTGATGATCTTAAGCATGTGCGCTTGACCCGCGTCGACGAATCCATGCCTATGGGCGGATGGTTGAGGGCTCATGGCCTGCCGTGCCAGGGCCTCTATGTCGATTCCGGCTTCGAGGCGGGACGCGTTCGCTCGGAGGGCGGCGGTCAGCGGAACAACGATGCAATCGTTCCCGCCGACGTTGCCAAGGGGCCGACGAGGCGCGCTTTGCTGCTCCGTGATGGCAGCCAAGAACCAATTGACGACCTTGAATACGACTACCTGGTGCATTTGGCGCACGATTTTGAGCTGATCTATGAGGGTGAGTCTCAAAAGCGCGAAGAGCGTCATATCGCTCAGACGCTTCAGATCGGCATGAGAAATTCGCTTGGTGACGTTCCGGGCATTGCAACCGATTCGGTATACCTATCGGCAACGAATTCTGCGTTGGTCGGTGGTGACTTCTATACGCTTGTCCGACTTCCCGACGATTGCGCCGTTATGATTTTGGGTGATGTATCCGGCAAGGGAATCGAGGCGGCGTCGATGTCGGCGCTTGTCAAGACAGCGCTGACGGCCTATGCCTGGGAGGGTGCGGGGCCTGCCCGTATGGCACGCTCGCTCAATAGCATGCTCATGGGCTTTTCGAGGGTCGAGACGTTTGTGACGGCGTTTATCGCCAAGATCGATCTTAAGGCGGGCCGCGCTACCTATTGCTCGGCGGGACATCCTCCCACTATGGTCATTAGGCCGTCGTCGACGCCGCTTGGCGGCGGCGAGACCTGCGGGGGAGAAGTGGAGCTCCTTGGGTGCCAATCGGGCGTGATCGGTGCCTTTGAGAGCATGGTCTACGAGACGGGCGTGTTTACATTCGCTCCTGGTGACATGCTATTTATGTATACCGACGGAACGATTGAAGCGCGCGATCGCTCGGGTGCTTTCTTTGGCGAGCAGCGCCTTCGTGACCTTTTGCTCTCTGTTTCGAGTGAGGGCGTATCGGGAATCTGCGGTAAGGTCTTGAGCGAGCTTGACCGCTTTACCGAGTCGGCGCTGGACGATGACATCGCGCTGGTTTCCCTTGAATTTTTACGGGGTCGATCGTAGGCCGCGACGTTTGACGGGCAAAATCTGCGCGGTTGCAGATACGTATGCATCGAGCGAGCTCTTTTGGGGAACCATGGTCGTATGAATGAGTGGAATGACATAGCGGTTTTGACACCACCGGGTGATGTCGACATCGCCTCGGTGCCCGTGCTGCGCCGACGGTTGGATAATTTGATCGACCGGGGCGTGCGCCGCGTTGTCATCAATTGCCAGGCCGTGAGCTTTATCGACTCGACGGGTTTGGCATTTTTGCTTACGCGCGCCAGAGAGCTCATGAGGCGAGAGGGCCTGCTTTCGCTCGTTAACGCCTCCGATGAGGTCGTTCGCTTTTTGGAAATTGCCCGACTTGTCGACATCCTCCATGTCGCGGGCCCGGCGCGGGAGTCGATTCCCGCCATTCCGGTGGGAGAGTTGCCGCGATGGAGCAAGAGTGTCGAAGTGCAACGAGGCATCGAGAATCTCCCGTATTATCGGCACCGTGTGGCCGAGCTCCTCGAATCGCTTCCCCTGAGGCGTGATGAACGCTATGACGTAGCATTGGCGTTGGGGGAGGCGTTGGGTAACGCATATGACCATGCGGGCGGTGTTGGCTGCATCCTGACGGTTCAGGCCTATGGGGACCGTGTTGTGCTCGAGGTGCTTGATCGGGGCGCAGGCTATTCTATCGATGGGGCGAGCGAGCCGGTGACATCTGAGGAACGCGGACGCGGTATCAAGCTTATGCGCATGCTCGTCGATAATGTGGAAGTTGCCCGTCGTACGGATGGCGCCGGCACGCGCGTTCGGATGGTGAAGCTGTTTGGCTCAGCATTGGAATCGTGCGCATAGCGCCTTGACTTGGCGTTATTTACCTGTACGAACTTGCTTTGAGCAACTTTTTTGAAAAAAGTACTTGCGTCTTTTGGGCAACTCGCGTAAATTAATAACCCGCAAGCGGACATGGCTCAGTTGGTAGAGCACAACCTTGCCAAGGTTGGGGTCGCGGGTTCGAGCCCCGTTGTCCGCTCCATTGCATTTCCGGACCGTCTCAAGCGGTCCTTTTTCGGCGAAGTGGCCAAGTGGTAAGGCAGAGGCCTGCAAAGCCTTTACCCCCGGTTCGAATCCGGGCTTCGCCTCCAGACTTTTACAAGACGCCTCTGGGCGTCTTTTTTTCTGCAAAGATCTGGAAAGATCTTCGCCGAAATCGCCATTCGTCTCTTAAATGCCGCTGCGGCGATGCTCACCGCACTACCCCTCGACGCCCTCGCGTGCACGCAAATCCGCGACGCCAAGGGCTACTGGGGAGGCCGCACAGACGCCTACAGCGCCGCGGGCGTCAACGAGCACGGCGTGTCCGCCTCCGCGACCCTCAGCACCGATTACAACGATCAAATCGCCGCGATCGACCCGTTGGGCATCGGTGAGTATAACTATGTAAGCATCATCCTCGGCGAGAGCAAGACCGCCCGCGAAGGCGTCGAGCCCATCGGCCGCCTCGTCAGCGAGCACGGCGCGCTCACCTGCGACCAGCTCACTATCTCCGACGTCAACGAGTCCTGGGTCTTCATGGTTCTCTCCGGCCATGAGTGGCTCGCCATGCAGCTGCCCGAGGACAAGGTCTCCGTCAATCCCAACATGAGCAACCTTCGCTTCGATGTCGACCTCGATGACACGAGCGTCTGCCTGCATTCCGAGGGACTGCTCACCACCCCCGGCGACCTGCTCAAGTACAAGGCTGATGGCAAGACGCCCGACATCGCCGCAACCTATGGCGCCGATGACGCTTCTCAGGGCATCGCGCAGAACAACCGCTATGCGCAGGGCCACGCGTATTTCGGCGCACCCCTCTCCAAGGATTCCTATGAGTGGGACACCGTCCTGAACAGCGATGGCTCCGTCCGGCGCGAGGGCATCTCCCGGATTGACGCCCCCGAGCTGTACTTCACTCCCGGCAACATCGATATGTCCACCTTCGAGGTGCTCCGCGCCCATGCCGCGCGCGGCGAGCAGACCGAGAACCTGAACGTCAATATCAACCCCGCCGTCGACGCCATCGGCAAGCAATGGCAGATGGAAGGGCGCATGTTCGAGATCCGCGAGGACCTGCCGGCAAACATCGCGACCGTGCAGTGGGAGACCATGGCGCCCACCGAGCTCTCCGTCGCCATGCCCTTCTACTCCGCCCTCCTCACCAAGGCGTCCCCGCTCTTCAAGGACGTGCACCAAGACACCAGCCACAGCGGCCCCGGTGACTACTGGACCATCGAGAACAAGACCGAGTACGCCATGGCCGAGCAGACCTACCGGAAATGCGGCAAGCTCCTCGACGAGATGCGCGCCAACATCAAGGCCGGCGATTTCAGCGCCCCGTTCGCTGCCTCCGATTACGATGCTGCGTCTCATGACATGAAGACTCCGCTGCTGTATGCGTCCAACGTCATCCTACCCGTGAACACCGCCCAGCCCACGAGCGCGACGTACGAGCAGAACGCGCAAGCCGTTCCGCTTTCCGTCAGCGCGCAGGCAAACGACGGAGTCGGCGCCCCCTCCTATGAATGGTTCACGAAGAACGGCGACACCATCACCTCGACGGGGGTGAAGGAGGCGGCCATGCCCGTGGACACCTCCAAGCTCGGCGAGCAGTCCTTCTTCTGCCGCGTGACGAACGCCGCCGGCAAGAGCGTCGACTCCGATATCGCCGTGATCACCGTCAAGGCCGCGGCCAACCCCGACGGCTCCGACCCCGGTAGCGACCAGTCCGGCACCGCCAAGCCCGATGGCACCGCCAAGCCCGATGCCCCCAAGCCGCACGGCGCCCTGCCCCAGACGGGCGATCCGGCCGGCGTCTCGCTCGTCGCCAGCCTTGTCGGCAGCGGTATCATCGGCGCAGGCTACGGTGTGATCCGCCGCCGCGCCCGATAGCGGGTGGCCGCCCGCGCGCTACGAACCCGGGGCGGACAGGAATTCGATACCGCCGCATGCGATCGAGAGCAAGCAGGTTCGGAAACTCTTTCGAAGTTTCTTCTTGCATATCTCGATGGAATACCGTATAGTAATTCCTCGCAAGCGGACATGGCTCAGTTGGTAGAGCACAACCTTGCCAAGGTTGGGGTCGC
>URIA01000056.1 GCA_900547765.1 uncultured Collinsella sp.
GGGCGACAAGATCATCGCCATCGACTCCCACATCGACACCGTCGGCATCGGCAACATCGAGAACTGGGATGCCGATCCCTATGAGGGCTACGAGACCGACGAGATCATCTACGGCCGCGGCGGCTCCGACCAGGAGGGCGGCATGGCTTCTGCTACCTACGCTGCCAAGATGATGAAGGACATGGGCCTCATCCCCGAGGGCTACAAGATCATGGTCGTCGGCACCGTCCAGGAAGAGGACTGCGACGGCATGTGCTGGCAGTACATCTACAACAAGGATGGCATTAAGCCCGAGTTCGTCATTTCCACCGAACCCACCGACGGCGGCATCTATCGCGGTCACCGCGGCCGCATGGAGATCCGCGTCGACGTTCACGGTACCTCCTGCCACGGCTCCGCTCCCGACCGCGGCGACAACGCCATCTACAAGATGGCCGACATCATCGCCGACGTCCGCGCCCTCAACAACAACGGCTGCGACGAGTCGACCGACATCAAGGGTCTCGTCAAGATGCTCGACCCCAAGTACAACCCCGAGCACTTCGAGGATGCCCGCTTCCTGGGCCGCGGCACCTGCACCGTCAGCCAGATCTTCTACACCAGCCCCAGCCGCTGCGCCGTGGCCGATTCCTGCGCCATCTCCATCGACCGTCGCATGACCGCCGGCGAGACCTGGGAGTCCTGCCTGGACGAGATCCGCAACCTGCCGGCCGCCAAGAAGTACGGCGACGACGTGAAGGTCTCCATGTACATGTACGATCGTCCGTCCTGGACCGGCGAGGTCTACGAGACCGAGGCTTACTTCCCCACGTGGATCAACAAGGAGACCGCTCCGCACGTCAAGGCCCTCGTCGACGCCCACAAGGCCATGTTTGGTGACGAGCGCATCGGCTGCGAGCCCAGCATGGACAAGCGCACCGGTCGCCCGCTGTGCGACAAGTGGACCTTCTCCACGAACTGCGTCTCCATCCAGGGCCGCTACGGCATCCCCTGCGTGGGCTTTGGCCCGGGTGCCGAGTCTCAGGCTCACGCTCCCAACGAGGTCACCTACAAGGACGACCTGGTCACCGCTGCCGCCATGTATGTGGCTGCCCTGAACCTCTACGATCCGAGCCAGGCCGATGGCGACGCCACCGTGTTCCGCGCCGGTCTGACCAACAACAAGATCGACTAGTCCCATTCCTCGATTTTGTTGAGCCGGGGACAGTTTATGCCCCCGGCGCCTCCTGTTGACTTGGGGCCCGCGGTCGTTATCTCCCATGCTTCCTCAACGGTGGCGGGTCCTCGTCATGGTGCTCTGCATGTTCTAGCCACACGCGCATGCCGGAGCACATCTACTCACTGCGATCGTTTCATCTTTAGAAAGGACATTTCCATGGACGCTAAGTTTACCGAGCTCGTCGAGCAGCTGAACGGCCTCGATTTTAAGGGTATGTACGGCAGCGACTTCCTGCATACCTGGGACAAGACCACCGATGAGCTCAAGGCTCTCTACATCGTCGCCGACGCCCTGCGCGAGCTGCGCGAGAACAACGTCTCGTCCAAGATCTTCGACTCGGGTCTGGCCGTCTCCCTGTTCCGCGACAACTCCACCCGTACGCGTTTCTCCTTCTCTAAGGCCGCCAACCTGCTCGGCCTTGAGCTGCAGGACCTGGACGAGAAGAAGTCCCAGATCGCTCACGGCGAGACCGTCCGCGAGACCGCTACCATGATCTCCTTCATGGCCGACGTCATCGGCATCCGCGACGACATGTACATCGGCAAGGGCGACGCCTACATGGCCGAGGTCTCCGAGTCCGTTCAGCAGGCCTACGAGGACGGCGTTCTGGATCATCGTCCCACGCTCATCTCCCTGCAGTCCGATTCCGATCACCCCACGCAGTCCTCTGCCGACATGCTCTACCTCATCAACGAGTTTGGCGGCCTTGAGAACCTCAAGGGCAAGAAGGTTGCCGTTACCTGGGCCTATTCGCCCTCTTACGGCAAGCCGCTGTCCTGCCCGCAGTCGCTGATCAGCCTGCTGCCCCGTTTTGGCATGGACGTCACCCTGGCTCACCCCGAGGGCTACGACCTCATGCCCGAGGTCGTCGAGCGCGCCAAGGGCTATGCCGCCGAGTCCGGCACCACCTTTAAGCAGGTCAACACCATGGCCGAGGCCTTCGAGGGCGCCGACATCGTGATCCCCAAGAGCTGGGCTCCGTTTGCCGCCATGGAGAAGCGTACCAATCTGTACGCCGAGGGCGACGACGCCGGCATCGCTGCGCTCGAGAAGGAGCTGCTCGCCCAGAACGCCACCCATCAGGATTGGTGCTCCACGACCGAGCTCATGGAGAAGACTGCCAACGGCCAGGACACCATCTTTATGCACCCGCTGCCCGCCGACATCTCCGGTGTCTCCTGCGAGCACGGCGAGGTCAACGCCGACGTCTTCGACATGCACCGCGTGGGCATGTACAAGGAGGCCAGCTACAAGCCGTACGCCATCGCAGCCATGATGTTCCTGCAGAAGGTTGCCGATCCCGCCGCTACCCTCAAGGCCCTCGACGAGCGCAACACCGCCCGTTGGTTCCAGGCCTAAAGCTGGGCTGAGAAATGGCTAAGCGTATCGTTGTCGCCCTGGGCGGAAACGCCCTCGGCGCCAACCTTCCCGAGCAGATGGAAGCCGTCAAGACGACTTCCAAGGCTATCGTCGACCTGATCGAGGAGGGCAACGAGGTCGTCGTCGTGCATGGCAACGGTCCCCAGGTGGGCATGATCGCCAACGCGATGGCTGAGCTCACGCGCTCTAATCCTCAGAAGTACGTTCCCTGCCCCTTGTCCGTTTGCGGCGCCATGAGCCAGGGCTACATTGGCTATGACCTGCAAAATGCGCTGCGCGAGGAAATGCTCGACCGCAATATCGACAAGGGCGTCGCCACCGTGCTCACCCAGGTCGAGGTTGCGGCAGACGACCCGGCCTTTGCCGACCCGGTCAAGCCGATTGGTCCGTGGATGAGCGAGGCCGAGGCCAAGGAGCTGGAGGCCGACCGCGGCTACCAGTTCATCCACGACGAGAAGCAGGGCTTCCGTCGCGTGGTTGCCTCGCCCAAGCCCGTGAACATCGTCGAGCTCGACACCATCAAGTCGCTCGTCGAGTCCAACCACGTGGTGATCTCCTGCGGCGGTGGCGGTATTCCCGTCACCAAGGCCCAGGGCAACCACCTTAAGGGCGCTGCCGCCGTCATCGATAAGGACTTTGCGGCCGAGAAGCTCGCCGAGCAGCTCGACGCCGATGCCCTGATTATCCTGACGGCCGTGGAGAAGGTTGCCATTGGCTTTGGCACCGACCACGAGCAGTGGCTCGACACGCTGACTGCGGCTGACGTAAAGCGTCTGTCCGAGGCCAACGAGTTCGGTCGTGGCTCCATGCTGCCCAAGGTCCAGGCCGCCTCGACGTTTGCCGAGAGCAAGCCGGGCCGCACGGCGCTCATCACGCTGCTCGAGAAGGCGCGTGACGGTCTTGCCGGCAAGACCGGTACCACGTTTACCGGCGACGCTGAGTAGGCATATCTGCACCATTGAGGAGGGTGCCCTGCGTCGCGGGGCGCCCTCCTTTGTGCTATGGAGAGCCAAGGGGCGTTCGCTGGAAAAACGAGCGCATGCCTGTTCCGACGGAGTGTGAGCTTGGTATGGTGGGTATAGCAACTATGGCGTCCAAGGCAGCCAGGGGAGGTTTGCGGAGATGAAACTTGGTTGCGTGATTATGGCCTCGGGCGAGGGCAAGCGGTTTGGCTCTAACAAGATGCTCGCCGATATCTATGGCGAGCCGCTGATTGCCCGGACCATCGATTCGGTTCCCCGGGGCTTTGACGTCGTGGTTTCGACGCGTTGGCCCGAGGTCGCTCAGATTTGCGAGGACAAGCATTGCCCGTGTGTGCTGCACGATGGCGAGCTGCGCAGCGAAAGCGTCCGTGCGGGCCTTTCATGGGGAGTCGAACGCAACTGGAAAGGTTGCCTCTTTTTGCCGGGCGACCAGCCGCTCGTGAGTTCGGGTTCTTTTGAGGCTATGGTTCGTGCGTTTGACGAGTGTGGCCGCAAACATCCGGTGCGTCTTGCGTGCAACGGTGAGCCTTCGAGCCCGGTGCTCTTTCCGGCGGAACTGTTCGATGCACTTATGTGTCTTGAGGGCAAGGACGGCGGCGGTTCGATCCTCAAGGACCGTACCGACGTGGTGCTGGTCGAGGCGCGTGCCTACGAGCTGTGGGACGTCGATACCGCCAAGGGACAGCAACGCATAACGGAGCATATCGCCGCCTGCTCGTATTTTGATCGCGTGGCCAACTGCATCAATCAATAAGGAGCAATTATGATCATCATCAAAAACGGCGCGCTCGTGACGCCCCAGGGGCTTCGCCGCGCCGATCTTGCCATGGAGGGCGATAAGATTGTGCGGATTGCCGCAGCGATTGAGCCGGGCGCCGACGATACCGTCGAGGACGCCGCGGGCTGCTGGGTGTTTCCCGGCTTTATCGACGGCCACACGCACATGCAGTGCTGGACTGGCATGGATTGGACAGCCGATAGCTTTGAAACCGGCACGCGTGCGGCTGCCTGCGGCGGTACGACGACCATCGTGGACTACGCGACGGCTGATCGCGGCGTGACCATGCCCGATGCCTTGGCCGAGTGGCATCGCCGTGCCGACGGAACCTGCACGGCCAACTACGCCTTTCATATGGCACTCGCCGAGTGGAATGAACGCAACCGCGCCGATCTTTCGGCTATGCGCGAGGCGGGCGTATCGTCGTTTAAGACCTACTTTGCCTACGATCATTTGCGCCTGGACGATGCCGAGACGCTCGAGGTGCTCGAGGAGCTCAAGCGTATTGGCGGCATACTGTGCGTGCATTGCGAGAACGGTACGCTGGTGAATGAGCTGCAGAAGCGCGTGTACGAGCAGGGGATTCATGGACCCGAGGGGCATGCGCTCAGCCGCCCGGACGTGTGTGAGGCCGAAGCCGTGAGCCGCCTGCTGTATCTGGCGCACCTGGCCGGCGACGCCCCAGTCAACGTGGTGCACCTTTCGACCAAGTTGGGGCTCGAGGCCATTCGTGCGGCCAAGGCGCGCGGGCAGAAGAATATCTATGTCGAGACCTGCCCTCAGTATCTGATGCTCGACGACACCTGCTATCTGGAGCAGGGCGAGGACGGCTTTGCGGGCGCCAAGTACGTGATGAGCCCGCCGCTGCGCCATGCCGGCGACCGTGCCGCGCTGCGCGAGGCGCTTGTGGCCGGCGAGATCGATACGATTGCGACCGATCATTGCAGCTTTAACCTGCACGGGCAAAAGGACCGCGGGCGCGACGATTTCCGCGCGATTCCCAACGGCGGGCCCGGCGTGGAGCATCGTCCCGTCGCGATTGCCACGAGCTTTGAGGGACAGCTGGGACCCGAGGATCTGTGCCGCTTGATGAGCGAGAACCCGGCGCGCGTGTTTGGCATGTACCCGCGCAAGGGCTGTCTTGCCGAGGGCGCCGATGCCGATGTGTGCGTGTGGGATCCCAAAGCGCGCTGGACAATCAGCGCCGCGACACAGCATCAGGCCGTGGACTACACGCCGCTCGAGGGCTTTGAGGCACATGGCCGCGCCAAGGCCGTGTTTGTGAACGGCGTGCTGGTGGCGCGCGATGGCGAGCCCACCGGAGCCCAACCCGGCCGCTACGTGCCCCGCTAGCAGCAAAGATGCCGTGTCCCCTCCTCAGTTGCGGTGAAATACGGACTGTTTGCGGCCGTCGGGCGGCCAAACAGTCCGTATTTCACCGCAACTGAGGAGATGGGGCCGGCTACTTGAGGCTGCTGGCGACGACGGGGCGGTCGAGAGCTGCCTCGAAGCGGTCGGCCATCGTGGGGTCGCTGAGCGTGTCGACTTGGTTGAGCATGACGCGTGCGGTGCTGAGTTTCAGCGCCTGCATCTCGGCATTGAGCACCTGGGCGACGCGCTCGGGCGTGGCGATGTCGGTGAGCTCGCAGCCGCAACGCTCGCAAAAGAGCTCGGGGCGGTGGACGGCTTCGTTGATGGGCTTGCTGAGTCCCGAGGCGCCGACGAGCCAGATGACGTTGGCCGTGCCGGCGGGAATTACCGGCTCCCAGGCGGCATGCGCCTTGAGCGGGAGTCGCTTGCTACCGTCTGCCTCGGCCAACACATAGTCAAAGCGCTGTGCCAGCCCGCCGAGTGGCTCGGCGGGGGCGGAGAGCTTGCCTGTCTCCGGGTCCAAGACGCCTGCCTGGCAGATGCCTCCGCGTGCAAGGCCCGCGCAGGCCTCGCAGGTGCAACCGGGGACATGCGAGGCGCCCGGCTTCCAAGGCGCGGCGTCCAGGCGACGATTCGACCCGTCCCATGGCACGCCGGCAACGGGAAGCATATGCGTGGTGGTGCAGAGGAGCACGCGGCCGCCAGCGCGCATGAGCTCAAGACCCAGCGTTTTGAGCAACGTCGACTTGCCGCCGCTGCCGATAATCGCGGTAATGCCCGGCTCGATCCTGAGCGCCGAGGCAAGATTGCCGCTAACCGTTTCCATCTGTTCACCGCCGTATAATACTGTGATAATAAATAATCATCAGAGTAGCGGTCGAACCGCTTTTGCTCTGCTCAAACCGTAGCATAGGGAGGTGCCCCGGGAATGCTCGTTTATGTTCGCGGCGCCGGCGATATCGCCACGGGCGTCGCCGCCCGTTTGGTGCGCGCCGGCGTGTCGGTCGCTATGGCCGATATCGCGGTTCCCACGTGCATCCGCCGCACAATCAGTTTTTGCGAGGCCATTCGCCTGGGCGAGGTCCAGGTCGAGGGCATTCGCGCTCGCTTGGCGCAGACGCCGGCAGAGGCGCTTGCAATTACCGAGGCCGGAGACGTCGCCGTCGTGGTAGACCCCCAGGCCAAGATGCTCGATGAGCTTAAACCCGCTGCCGTGGTCGACGCGATTTTGGCCAAGCGCAACCTGGGTACCACGCGCGACATGGCGCCTGCCGTCATCGCCGTGGGGCCGGGCTTTACCGCGCCGGTTGACTGCGACGCCGTGGTCGAGACCATGCGCGGGCATTTCTTGGGCCGTGTCATTACCCAAGGTTCGCCCCAGCCCAACACGGGCGTGCCGGGCATTATCGCCGGCTATGGCAAGGAGCGCGTAATCCACAGCCCCGCCGCCGGCGTGTTTCGGTCCGACCGCGCAATCGGCGACATCGTGCGCGCCGGAGACGTGATTGGCTACGCGGGCGATACGCCCATGCGCACGCAGATCGATGGCTGTCTGCGCGGGCTTTTGGCGAACGGCGTGCAGGTGACCGAGGGCTTTAAATGCGCCGATGCCGATCCGCGCGGCGATGCCAGCTATATCAACTACATTTCGGACAAGGCGACGTCGGTCGGCGGCGGCGTGCTCGAGGCACTCGCTATGCTCACCGATATCTTTAGAGGATAGAAGGCGGCAATGGAAAAGCTCGATGTTGTGAATGCGGCGCTTGTCGCCCTGCGTGCTGGCGAGACGTGCGAGCTCGTGGTCGTGGCCGGCACGGCGGGGTCGTCGCCGCGCGGCGTGGGCGCCTGGATGGTCGTCTTTGCCGACGGCAGCCAGGCGGGCACCATCGGCGGCGGCAAGATCGAGCTCTTTGCGCTGGACGAGGCGCGAGAGCTGCTGGCCGCGGGGCAATCGCGTCTGGTCCGCTACACCATGGGCGGCGAGAACTCCGATACCGGCATGATCTGCGGCGGAGCCATCTGCCTGTGCTATCTGCATCTGGATGCGACCCAGGCACCGTTGTTTCAGGAAATTGCCGACGTCTTGGTCTATCGGCGCATCGGCGACTTCGTCATCGACTTTGAGCCGTTTATCGCGAGCGCGCTCGAGGGCGATGTGGCCGAGTACCATGGCGAGGCATCGCGCCATACCATTGCCGGCTGCCCCGGGCTTTCGCTGGTGGAGGAGGGGAGTAAGGTCACCTACACCAACGCGGCCTCTGAGATTCCCGCGGCGCACATCGAGACGCTCTGCCCCGAGGGCCTGACCTACATCTTTGGCTGCGGCCACGTGGGCGCCGCGACGGCGCGGGTGCTCACGGCGGCGGGCTTTGCCGTCGTGACGTGCGACGACCGTCCCGGCACGCTGACCCCCGATTGGGTGCCCGGTGTCTACGACCGTCGTCTGGTCGACTACAAGAACCTGAGCAAGCAGTGCCCCATCGGCCCGCGCGACTTGGTGGTCGTGGCCACAGCAGGCCACAAGTCCGATATCGACGTGGTGATTCAGGCCATGCGTGCCAAGCCTGCCTACCTGGGCTGTCTGGGTTCGCGTCGCAAGACGGCCTTTGTGCGTGCCCGCCTGGAGCAGGAAGGCTTTACACAGGACCAGATCGACGAGCTGCACCTTCCGATCGGCGTTGCCATCGAGGCCGAGGACCCCGAGGAGATCGCCATCTCCATCGCTGCCGAGATGATTCACCTGCGCCGCACCAAGCTCGTCCCCCGCAAGCGCTAATCGCATCCCCATACATGAGTTGCGGTGAAATACGGACTGTTAAAGCCTGTTAAGCCGTCAAACGGTCCCTATTTCACCGCAACTGCCATTTTCCTCCGTCCCCTAGGGATCAATTTGTGCGGGGGAGTTGTGGAGTTGTGCAGGCAGACGAGGTTTTTCTGGAAATACGCTCCCGATGCGCGTATAGTACCGATTGTTTTGTCGGCTCCTGCTGCGTCGAGTCCAAACCGCGAAATGCCATGAGCGGCGCGGATGCAGCCAGGAGGCACGAGGACAACCCATCGTGGCCACGCCCCGTGCTTAAAACCCCAAGAAGGAGTGAACAATGGCAGAAGAGAAGTATGTGCCGCGTCTGAAGACCAAGTACAACAACGAGGTCAAGCAGCAGCTTCAGGACAAGTTCCAGTACGAGAACGTCATGATGATCCCCAAGTTTGAGAAGATCGTCGTGAACATGGGTGTCGGCGAGGCCGCTACCGATTCCAAGGCCATCGACGGTGCCGTGCGCGACCTGCGCGCCATCACCGGCCAGCAGCCGATGATCACCCGTGCCCGCAAGTCCATCGCTACCTTCCGTCTGCGCGCTGGTATGCCGATCGGCTGCAAGGTTACCCTGCGTGGCGACCGTATGTGGGAGTTCTTCGATCGTCTGACCTCCGTCGCGATCCCCCGTATCCGCGACTTCCGCGGTATCTCCGCCAAGAGCTTCGACGGCCGTGGTAACTTCTCCATGGGCGTCACCGAGCAGCTCATCTTCCCCGAGATCGACTTCGATTCCGTCGATCACCAGCGTGGTATGGACATCACTTTCGTGACCACCGCCAACACCGATGAGGAGGCCAAGGCCCTTCTGGACGCCTTCGGTTTCCCGTTCAAGAAATAGGTTCACCTGCCCTATAAGCGCCGTTCCCACAAGGGGGCGGCGTTTGGGGCGAACAATACTCTATGTGAGGAGGATATAAGTGGCTAAGACATCGATGATCGTCAAGTGCAATCGCAA
The DNA here is from genome assembly GCA_900547765.1 of uncultured Collinsella sp. Classification (GTDB taxonomy): domain Bacteria; phylum Actinomycetota; class Coriobacteriia; order Coriobacteriales; family Coriobacteriaceae; genus Collinsella. The sequence goes on from URIA01000056.1 coordinate 9,508, forward strand.
GCAGAAGTTCTCTACTCGTGAGTACACGCGCTGCCAGCGCTGCGGCCGTCCGCACTCTGTGTACCGCAAGTTCGGCCTGTGCCGTGTCTGCTTCCGTGAGCTTGCACTCAAGGGCGAGCTTCCCGGCGTTAAGAAGGCCAGCTGGTAAGTCACTACCAGCGTTTCAAGCATCCGTTTGGAACAGGGAAAACGCGCTAGTTAGGCTTTGCCGTTAAGGGCGGCGAAGAACCAAGAGCACGTGTTCATCAAGAACGAAGGAGAATCTGTATGAACCTTACAGACCCGATCGCAGATATGCTTACGCGCATCCGTAACGCTAACTCTGTGAACAAGGCCACGGTCTCCATGCCGAGCAGCAAGAAGCTCGTCGAGATCGCTCGTGTTCTGCACGAGGAGGGCTACATCGAGGGCTACGATGTCGAGGACACCGTTCCCCAGAAGACTCTGCACATCACGCTTAAGTATGGTCCCAAGAAGGCTAAGGTCATCAACGGCATCCGCCGCATTTCCAAGCCGGGCCTGCGTAAGTACACCGGCGTTGCCGACATGCCCCGCGTCCGCGGTGGCCTTGGTACCGCCATTATTTCCACCAGCCATGGCGTCATGACCGACCGCGATGCTCGCAAGCACAACGTCGGCGGCGAGATCATCGCTTACGTCTGGTAATTCGCTCGGTAGGTAGAAGGAAAGGAGATCACCGTGTCTCGTATCGGTAATAAGCCTGTCCAGATTCCCGCCGGAGTCGAAGTGGCAGTCAACGGCAACAACGTTGTCGTCAAGGGCCCCAAGGGCCAGCTCGAGCTCGATGTCTTTGAGAAGCTCGCTATCAACGTCGAGGACAACGTCCTCACCGTTTCCCGTCCCGACGACGAGCGTGAGACCCGTGCCCGCCACGGCCTCACCCGCGCCCTCATCCACAACATGGTTGTTGGCGTTTCCGAGGGCTTCGAGAAGAAGCTCGAGCTCGCCGGCGTCGGTTACCGCGTGCAGCAGAAGGGCAAGAACCTCGAGTTCTCCCTGGGCTTCTCGCACCCCGTGATCGTCGAGGCTCCCGAGGGCATCACCTTCGAGGTTCCCGACAACACCCACGTGAACGTCAAGGGTATCAACAAGCAGCAGGTCGGTCAGATCGCCGCTGAGATCCGCGGCCATCGTCCTCCCGAGCCTTACAAGGGCAAGGGTATCCACTACGTTGGCGAGCACATCCGCCGCAAGCTGGGTAAGGCCGCCAAGTAGTCGTAACCGACTCACTCGCATAAGACCAGCACCCCGTCAGGTGCTGGCAAGATCAACCTTTTTAGGAGTTTACGTATGAACAAGCATAAGGCGAAGCTGGAAGGCCTCAAGCGTCGTCAGCGTCGTGTTCGCGGCAAGGTCTCGGGTACCTCCGAGCGTCCGCGTCTTCGCGTGACCCGTACTAACGCCAACATCTATGCCCAGATCATCGACGACAGCAAGGGCTCCAGCCTGACGCTCGTCTCTGCCTCGACCCTCGAGGCCGAGTTCAAGGGCACCCACACCTCGAACAAGGAGGCTGCGGAGAAGGTCGGTCAGCTCGTTGGCAAGCGCGCCATCGAGGCCGGCATCACCAAGGTCGCCTTCGATCGCGGTGGCCGTATCTACCATGGCCGCGTCAAGGCCCTCGCCGACGGTGCTCGTGCCGCCGGTCTCGAGTTCTAGGAGGTATGTAGCACATGGCTCGTAATCAGAAGCAGCAGCGCGAGGCCTCCGAGTTCGAGGAGCGCGTCGTTTACATCAACCGCGTGTCGAAGACCGTCAAGGGTGGTCGTCGCATGAGCCTCGTCGCTCTCGTCGTCGTTGGCGACGGCAAGGGCAACGTCGGCGTTGGCATGGGCAAGTCCGCTGAGGTGCCCCTGGCCATCTCCAAGGCGTCTCTCGATGCCAAGAAGAACATGTTCCACGTGCCGGTGACCGAGCAGGGCACCATCCCGCACGAGGTTCTCGGCCACTTTGGTGCCGGCCGCATCATCATCAAGCCCGCTGTCGAGGGTACCGGCGTTATCGCCGGCGGCGCTGTGCGTCCCCTCTTTGAGCTTGCTGGCATCAAGAACGTCCTGTCCAAGTCCCTCGGTACCGACAACGGCCTCAACATCATCAAGGCTGCCGTCGAGGGCCTCAAGGAGCTCTCCAGCCCTGAGGACGTCGCGGCTCGCCGTGGCCTGACGGTCTCCGAGATGTTCGTCGGTAAGGAGAACTAAGCATGGCTGACACCATCAAGATCAAGCAGGTCCGCAGCACCAACGGTTGCAAGCAGGACCAGGTCCGTACTGTCCGTGCCCTCGGTCTCCACAGGATCCGCGAGGTTCGCGAGATTGCTGACAACGAGTCCGTCCGCGGCATGATCTTCAAGGTCAAGCACCTTGTCGAGATTGTAGAGGAGTAGCAAATGCAGCTTCACGATCTTACTCCCGCGCCCGGTTCCACCAAGAACCGTAAGCGCGTCGGCCGTGGCAATTCTTCGGGTCACGGCACCACTTCTGGCCGCGGCCAGAAGGGCCAGGGTTCCCGCTCTGGCGGCACCAAGGGTGCCGGCTTCGAGGGTGGCCAGACTCCGCTGGCTATGCGCCTGCCCAAGCTTCCGGGCTTCCGCAACCCCCGTCGTATCGAGTACACCGCTGTTAACGTTGAGCGTCTCGAGCGTAAGTTCGAGGATGGCGCTGTGATCGACGGTGCCGCTCTTAAGGCCGCTCGCATCACCAAGAGCGAGTTCGAGCCCGTCAAGGTGCTCGGCAATGGTGAGCTCACCAAGAAGTTCACGGTCAAGGTCGACAAGGTCAGCGCTTCTGCGCAGGCCAAGATCGAGGCCGCCGGCGGAAAGGTCGAGCTGCCGTGCTAAATGGTCTTAAGAATGCTTTCCGCATCAAAGAATTGCGCGAAAAGATTCTTTTTACCATAGCTATGCTCGTCGTGTACCGCATTGGTGCGCACGTTCCTGTGCCCGGCATTCCCTTCCAGGGGATGCTGGGCCTTTTCTCGACCGATAACAATTCGGTCGCCGCAGGTGCTATGGCCCTCCTGAATCTTTTCTCTGGCGGCGCGTTGAGCTATGTGTCGGTGTTTTCGCTGGGCATCATGCCTTACATCACCAGCTCGATCATCCTCCAGATGCTCCAGGCCGTCGTGCCTTCCCTGCATGAGCTTGCCCGCGAGGGCGAGGTCGGTCAGACCAAGATTACGCAGTATTCGCGTTACCTCACCTTGGCTCTGGCAATCCTCAACTCCGTGGGTTACCTCTTCCTCTTTAAGAGCTTCGGCATCAGCTTCAATGGCGCCGGCGCTCCCGAGATCATCTTCGACCTCATGATTGTCGGCACGCTCACCGCGGGCGCCATGCTGATCATGTGGATTGGTGAGCTCATCACCCAGCGCGGTATCGGCAATGGCATGTCGCTGATCATCTTTGCGAACATCATGGCCGGTCTGCCGCAGGCGATCTTCTCCAGCACCGAGGGCAATGCCGGTGGCATCATCACCATGGTGATCATCTGCGCCATCATCTTGCTGGTTATCCCGCTGATTGTTTTCCTTGAGCGTGGCCAGCGCCGCATCCCGGTCTCCTACGCTAAACGCGTCGTGGGCCGTCGCATGATGGGTGGCCAGACCACCTACCTGCCCATTAAGGTCAACACCGCGGGTGTCGTGCCGATCATCTTCGCTTCGGCGCTGCTGTACTTCCCGGCTCAGATTGCCGTGTTCTTCCCCGGCATCGGTTGGATTCAGGCAGTTGCCTCCGCGCTTTCGACCGGTTGGCTCAACTGGGTGCTTAACGTTGTCCTCATCGTGTTCTTCGCGTACTTCTACACCTCCATGGTGTTCAACCCCGATGACACGGC
>URIA01000057.1 GCA_900547765.1 uncultured Collinsella sp.
CGGGTGGTTTCTGATGCGGCGCGCTGCGCGCCCCGCACAGGCTAAAGCCTCTAACAAAAACGTAAACTATAGTTTACGTTTTGCCGAATACACAGGAGTTTTCTATGTCGGGTTCTTCGGTCCGCATGTACCGAGCCACGCTTCGCACAAACAGCGCACCGCCCAAGCTCGTCGTCGTTGAAGCCGAATGCCTTTCGCCCGATGAGCGCACAGCATTTGCATTGCTATCAAGTCGCGTCGCCGCCGTTCTGGTCCCTTGCCCGGCGCAAGGCGAACTTGCCATCCAATGCCAAGCGCATAGCCGCTCGCTCAATCAGGCTGCCGTAATCGCAACCAGCCAACGCGGTCTGCCCCTTCTCCTGGAAGCCGGTATCGCACTCGCCCTTCGCGGCGCTGGATACGAAAACGAGGCCGCCGCCGATATGGTCTTTAAACCACGGTCGAGCGGCGGCCTCGCAGCAGCCATTGAATATGCGTGCAGGCTCGTTGCCTAAAGGCGCAAGCTAAAAGCCTAGGCCAAAGCCCGTTCCGGTAATCGCCGAGTACATAAAGTAAACGTTAACCACGTTGAGGAACACGCCCGTGATGCAACCGTTGCGCAGGTAGCGTTCGCACACGATGCGCGCCATGGCGGCGGAGTCCTCATTGTTCTTTGCTTGACGACCGGCGGTAAAATACGTCGCCACGCCGAGCAGCAGGTTGAGCACCGGCAGCGCCAGCAGCTCGTAGCTCTTGCCCCAACGCGTCACCTCGCCTGCTGCGTTAAACTTTGTTGCCACCTCGGGACCAATGTTGGGGATAACAAACGCTGCAACCACCAGCGGAATCACCGCAAGTACGAGCAGCGCAATACCCATGTAGCCAGCTTTTTTGCCATATTTAAACATGCGCGTCGTCCTTACACGTTAAAGCGGAAGTGCACGACGTCGCCATCGGCCATAACATAGTCCTTGCCCTCAATACGCAGTTTGCCGGCGGCCTTGGCGCCCTGCTCACCGCCGAGCTCGATGTAGTCGTCATAGCCAATGACCTCGGCCTTAATAAAGCCACGCTCAAAGTCGGTGTGGATAACGCCGGCGGCCTGCGGGGCGGTCGCGCCCTGACGAACCGTCCAGGCCTTGACCTCCATCTCGCCGGCCGTAAAGAACGACTGCAGACCGAGCAGCTTATAGGCCGCCTGCGCGAGCACGTCCAGGCCGGGCTGCTCCAAGCCCAGGCTCTCCAGGTAGTCGGCGGCGTCCTCGGGATCGAGCTCAGAAAGCTCGGCCTCGATCTTGGCGCAGATGGGCAGCGGCTTAACACCATCGATGGGCGCCAGGTCCTCATTGAGCATGTCCTCGTCTACGTTGGCCACATACAGGATGGGCTTCATGGTGAGCAGGAACAGGCCCTTGGCGGCGGCACGCTCCTCGTCGGTCATCTCCATGGATGCGGCGCGCTTGCCCTCGTTGAGCCAGGCAAGCAGGCGCTTGGCCACCTCGAACTTGGGCATGAGCTCCTTGTCGCGCTTGGCCTCCTTCTCGAGCTTGGGCAGCTGCTTCTCGAGCGTGCCCATGTCGGCCAGGATAAGCTCGGTCATGATAGTGTCGGCATCGCCGGCAGGATCGACGAACTCGTCCGTGCGACCCACCTCGCGCATAACGTTGGGATCCTTAAAGTAGCGCACGACCTCACAGATGGCATCGGTCTCGCGTATGTTTGCCAGGAACTGGTTGCCCAGACCCTCGCCCTCGTTAGCGCCCTTCACCAGACCTGCGATGTCGACGAACTCGACCGTCGCCGGCACGATGCGACCCGGGTGAACGATGTCGGCGAGCTTTTGCAAGCGGCTATCGGGCACGTCGACGATACCCACGTTGGGGTCGATCGTGGCGAACGGGTAGTTGGCGGCAAGGCCGGTCTTTTTGGTAAGCGCGGTGAACAGCGTCGACTTGCCCACGTTGGGCAGGCCCACGATACCGATGGAAAGGGACACGACAGCTCCTTTTGGTACAGGTACTTCAAACTGTATAAGTATAGCGCCGCCGCAGCATCCGGGCGAATCCGGACACCGCGGCGGCGCAAATGAAGCAGAGATAGAGCTCGCTGACTAGTCCGCGAGCTTCTCCACCTGATCGAGCATCTTGTCAAGCTTGGCCTTTGCCTCGGCCTTGGCCTTCTGGGCCTCTTCGTGGGCCTTGGCCTTCTGAGCGGCCTTTTCCTCGGCCTCGGGGTCGACAACGACCAGATTGGACGCATCGTGCTCGACCAGCTTGAGCGCATGCTCGGGGCACACCTTGACGCAGGCTCCGCAACCTAGGCAATACGTGGACTCCAGTGCAAAGCGACCGCTTCCCACCAGATCGCAGGCAAACGTGGGGCACACGTTGACGCACTCGCCGCACGACGTGCACTTGTCAAAATCGCACTCCGGCGTGCTCACCTGCATGTTCTGGGCAAGCTCGGGATGGTTTTGCAGCGTCGAGAGTACCAGCTGCCGCCCGTGCGTGAGCGAACGGCGACGCTTGGTCGTCGTGGTGCCGCACATGGTGTTGAGCGTGCGCTCCAGCTGGGTAATCTGATGGCGATGGGCCTTGAGCTTTTGCGTCACCGAGGCCAGCGCCGCCGTCGCCGGATTGAGCTTGGTCACCGTCAGGCCCGTGGTGCGGGCGATCTTTTCCATGTACTCCTTGCGCTCGTACTCGCGGCGCTTATGGCATTTGAGGCTCTTGGAGTCGACCTCCAAGCCCATACCCGTGCCGGACCACTCCTCGGCCTTCGCAATCGCCTCGCCCAGAATGTCCTCACCGCCGGTGTTGCGGCATTTATCGCACACGCCCAACGGCAGGTACACACTCACGTTGGGATAGTCTGCCAGTACCGAGAACCAGGTCTCGGCCGTAATATCGCCCACGCAGGCAACGACGACTTCGTTCTCGCGCGGCATGCGCTTAAGGGCACGCGTGCAGGTGACGTAGGCGGTCTCGTGGCTCGTAGCCGCCGAGACAATGTCGTCGTAGACGTTTTTGGGCGCCAGGCGCGGCGAGATGATTGCCTCGGTCGGACAGGCAGCGGCGCACAGGCCGCACTTGCGACAGGAGTCGAGGATCTCGATGGAGTCTTCCTCGACCTCGATAGCGTTGACCGGGCACACGTCCATGCACGCGGTGCAGCCGCTCTTTTCGTTTTTGCAGGTCAGGCACGGAATGGTGTTGCCGCGCGGGCGCTCCTTGTAGTCAGCAGGATTCCATTGAGGCGCCGACGGATCGAGTGCATCGGTCACACCGCCAAGCGGGTTTTTAAGAAAGTCGAAACCCTTGCTGATCTCGATAATGTCATCAAACAGATCGTGTTCCTGCGCCATGCGCGGCCCCTCCCTGAGCAGTGCAAACAAGCAAGAGATAATGATACGCCATCGGCCCACGCCTCGGGCAAATTACACGCAGAGCATCTTTACGGCAAATAGCCCATGGCCTATCGCCGCCTCGATTGCACAAGGTCAATCAAGCGCCAAACTATGCCTCGCACATGAGCTGCACGAGCTTTTGTTTGGTCACCTTGGCCTGCTCGTTGGCCATATTACGCTCGTTTCTAAAGACCGCATCTGCAACGCTCATCAGGTCGGTAACGGAAATCTCGCCAAGTCCCAGCTCCGCGAGCGTCGTCGGTAGGCCGACGCGCTGGCAAAACTCGAGCACCTGTTCAAGCTCGGGCGCACGCTCCAGGCGCAGCTGCACCACCAGACCAAATGCCACGGCCTCGCCATGCATCGCCCTGCACTCGGGCAGAATCGTCAGACCGTTGGCGATGGCATGTGCCAACGCCAAGCCACCGCTCTCAAAGCCGACGCCCGAGAGCAGAATATTGCACTCGATCAGACGCTCAACCGCCGGCGATATACGCCCCTTCTTGAGATCGCGCTTGGCAGCGACGCCGCACTCCATAAGCGTGTCATAGCAGGCACGAGCCGCAACCAAGGCCAAGTGTCCCGGCGCGCCACCGTGCTCGTTGGCGCCATGCGCCGCGGCGCACGAACGCGCCTCGAAGTACGTTGCCAGCGCATCGCCCATACCAGCGACCGTCATACGCAGCGGGGCTGCCGCGAGCACGTTGGTATCGACCACAACTAGGTCTGGATTCTTCTCGAGCATCAGGTAGCGGTCGAACGACCCATCCTCGTGATACAACACCGAAATCGCGCTGCACGGACCGTCCATCGAAGCCGCCGTGGGGCATACGCACAACGGCAACTCGGCATAAAACGCAACGGCCTTGGCGATATCGAGCATCTTGCCGCCGCCAATACCCACCACCATGTCGCAATACTCGGCCTGGGCTTCCTTAGCCATTTCGACAACGGCCTCTTCCGTACACGGACCGTCATAAATCTTAAAGAACGGCTCGCTTAGATCTTCGTCCAGAAATCCATCGACGATCTGCCTGCACAGCCGATCCTCGGTGCCCCGGTCAAACAAGACATAGGCAGCGCAGCCCAACCATGACAAATACTTGCCTTGACGCGACAGTTCGCCCGGCCCCTGAACATACCGGCCGGGACCGCCGTAAACCACAGGAAGCGCCATACGAGAATCCGCCCTTCATCAAACAACGATTGGTGCAAAGTAACCTGACCCCTTTGCACCATAGCAAAAAGGGGCAAAGCCATCTGTTGGCTTTGCCCCTTCCTTAGCTTGATTTACTCATCCATGAGATAGTAGTGACCCAGTGCGTCGGCACCCAGAATGGCGTTTGCAACCATCTCGGGCGTCACCTCAAACGGCATGTTGCACATGGTGTCATCGGGTGCGCAGGCGGCCTCGGCAACAATCATGGCCTGCTCGCGCGTAAGCTCGGCAACGCCAAGTTCCTTCATCGTGACCGGCAGGCCCAGCTCAATGCAGAAGCCCAAGACTTCCTCGAGTTTCTCAGTCGGAGCATCCTCGAGTACCAGCTGGACGATAGTGCCAAAGGCGACCTTCTCGCCGTGATACATGCCGTGGCACTCGGGCAGCATCGTCAGGCCATTGTGGATGGCATGAGCAGCAGCAAGGCCCGAGCTCTCAAAGCCGATGCCGGAGAGCAGCGTGTTTGCCTCGATGATATGCTCGACGGCAGGCGTGAGCGCACCCTTCTCCAGCGCAACCTTGGCCTTAACGCCATCGGCCATAAGCGTCTCGTAGCAGAGCTTGGCAAGCGCCAGACCGGCCATGCCGCCCTTGCCGCCAGCGCAGGTGCCGCCATCGGCATCGTGCGTTGCCTGGGCCTCGAAATAGGTTGCGAGCGCATCGCCCATGCCGGAAACCGTCAGGCGCACCGGGCTCGCCGCGATAACCGTCGTATCCATCAGGACGATATTGGGGTTTGCCTTAAGGAAGAGGTACTTATCGAACTGGCCGTCATCGGTATAAAGCACCGAAAGTGCCGAGCACGGTGCATCAGTCGAGGCGATGGTGGGGCAAATGATAACCGGGGACTCCAGGTAGTAGGCGACGGCCTTCGCGGTGTCGAGGATCTTGCCGCCACCGACGCCGACGACGATATCGCAACCGTTGTCGCGAGCGAGCGCAACCAGGCGATCGACCTCGCCCTTGGAGCACTCGCCGTTAAAATCCTCAAACAGCAGCTCGGCCTTAGCCTCGGCAAAGCCGCCCTCGATCTTGGCACCGACGCGCTTCTTGCCCGAAGGCGTCACGATGACGAGGGCCTTAGCGCCGAGCGGCTCGACATAGGAGCCGAGCTTGGCCAGCTCGTCCGGACCCTGGATGTACTTGCTGGGGCTATTGAAAATTGCAGCCATAACTATCCCATTCTCTAAAAGAAAAAAGAAAGGGGCTCCGTACAGATACGTGCGGAGCCCCTCGTTACGATAACAAGAGTCGATTAGAAATCGATGTCGGTGTCGTAGTAGCAGGCCTTGAGGATCTTCTCGAAGTCGGCAGCCTTGGTCTCACGCGGGTTCTCGGGCGTGCAGGCGTCCTGCTCGGCGTTCGCGGCAATCTCGGGCAGCTTGGCGAGGAACTCCTCCTCGGAAACCATCTGCGGGTTCTCGGCGTCGACCTTCACGCCACCATTCGCGTAATCCTTGATGGACTGCGGAATGTTGAGCTGGTCGTTGAGGTCGCGGATCTTCTGGACGAGCGCAGCGATGAGCTCCTCGTTGGTCTCGCCGGGAAGGTGCAGGATCTCCTTGGCCACGTAAGCGTAACGCTCGGCAGCACGCGGGTCCTTGGAGTTCCACTGGATGACCTTGCCAAGGTACATAGCGTTAGCAGCACCGTGGATGATGTGACCGTTCTCGAAGGCTGCACCGGTCTTGTGAGCCATGGAGTGAACGATGCCGAGCAGGCCCGAGGAGAAGGCGATACCGGCGATGCACTGAGCCTCGTGCATGTGCTGACGGGCCTCATGGTCGCCAGCATAGGACTTGGGCAGCCACTCAACGATCTCGCGGATGCCGTGCAGAGCGTTGGCGTCGGTGAACATAGAGGCGCAGGTGGAAACGTAGGCCTCCATGCAGTGGGTCAGAGCATCCATGCCGGTGTGAGCGCACAGCTTGGCGGGCATGGTGTAGGTGAGCTCGGGGTCGACGATGGCGACATCAGGGGTGATGTTGAAGTCGGCCAGCGGGTACTTGATGCCCTTTTCGTAATCCGTGATGACGGAGAATGCGGTGACCTCGGTAGCGGTGCCGGAGGTAGAGGAAATGGCGCAGAAGTGAGCCTTCTGACGCAGCTCGGGGAAGCTGAACGGCTGGATAATGTTGTCGAAGGACTCCTCGGGATACTCGTAGAAGACCCACATGGCCTTAGCAGCATCGATGGGCGAACCGCCGCCGATAGCAACGATCCAGTCGGGCTCGAAGTCGCGCATAGCGGCTGCGCCCTTCATGACGGTCTCGATGGAGGGATCGGACTCGACGCCCTCGAACAGCTTGACCTCCATGCCGGCCTCTTTGAGGTCGGCCTCAACGTCCTGCAGGAACCCGCCGCGGCGCATAGAGCTGCCGCCAGAAACGATGATGGCCTTCTTACCCTTGAGGTTCTTCACCTCGTGGCGAGCGCCCTCACCAAAGTACAGATCGCGAGGATTGGTAAAACGTCCCATACTGTGCCTCCTAAACAAGCCCCTCTTAGACTTGCGTATATAACGGAGCACCCAATTGGCTCCGTTAGGACCGGTTTGCGCGTTGCCGGCGATGACAATGCGCGATGTCTAAACGTCTCAACGCTCAGACAAACACTATTTTACCGTTCTGGTTGGTCAGTTATTCACCTAAAGCCGCCAATGATGAAACGTTTTTTCTATCCCTGAAGACCCTTGTGCGGCATTCATACTCCCAAGCTGGGCAAACGTTTTATCAAGGTTGACTACATATCCCGGGCAGGACGGTGCCCCTCCAAAATATGCACCGTTCGCCGCCAAAAATCGACCGTTTGCGGCACCGTGATACCACTCGGTCGTCCAAGGTGCCGACATTTGTGCGACATCCGTCTTCGTGGTGCAAAGGTGCAAGTCCAAGTGCGGCACCCCCGGTGTGCCACATGCGGGTAAACTAGAACCTTATATAGAGATATTTGAACCCTAACCGCAGCAAAGGAGGCCCCATGGCATTCGATCCCATTCAAGAGGATTGCCATCGCCTCGTTCTTGAGGCCTTGCGCCGCGACAATATCCCGCTCACCGACGGTGCTGCCGTAGAGCGTCTGATGGAACAATTCACCCGCAACCCCGCACCGCTCATCGTGCACGACCGCGACCGCGCCGGGCACCTCATTGCCAAGGTGGTCGAGGCTGTCGACTACCGCATTCCCTTTATCCCTGACGATACCCAGGCAGAGCAGGAAGAGGCAGCTGCCGAGAACATGCTCCGCGAGGCAGCCGCGCTCGACCCCACCAACTGGGACGCTCAGCGCATGCTGACCGCCCTCACCGCCGAATCCAACGAGGAATACGTGCAGCATCTGGTGTCCAAGTGCGACGAGGTGGAGCACGATCTGGCGCTCAAGATCGCCTCGGCGCAGGACCCCTACGAGCGCGAGGCCGCTGGCGACCTTATGCGCCGCCCCTACCTGCGCTGGCTTGCCGCCTTGGCATCGCGCGCGCTCATTAGCGGCCGCTACCGCATGTCGCTCGAAGCCGCAAACCGCAGCCTCGACTTTGCCCCCAACGATCCTGCCGGCGTCCGCCACACCGCAATGCTCGCCATGGCAAAGCTCGAATACCCCGCCGAGGAGCTCAAGCGCTTTCGCTCCGCTCACTCCGTGCCGTACCTCGCGAATACCCCGCTGCGCCGCCGCCCCAAAGATGCGGAGCGTGACTTGGACCCGTGGACGCTCATCGCGCTGATGAGCGCAGCCTGGCGCGAGCTGGATTACGATGGCGCCGAGCACTACTTGCGCATCCTTGCGCGCTCGTGTCCGCACGCAGCCGAGGCGCTCTACTTCCAAACCGAGTTTCCCGATGGCGTCTATGCCCGCGTCAACGTGGGTGCGGGCTCCACCGACGAGCTTGTCCTCGCGCTGTCCGAGGCGACGCCGGTACTGCAGGAGGGCCTGGGCGCGCCCGACAACGCCAGCTTTGCCGCCTGGGTCGCCACCAACGACATCGTGCGCTCCCAGATCGACGAGCGCATACTGCGGGCGGCCGAGCAGGGCTTGCCGTTTAAGGGAGGAGACCTCTAATGGATCCGAGCGTCTACATCCCCGCCTACCTGGAGCGCACCTATCTGGCGTCGCACCCCGAGCTCACCGATGCAGCACGCGAGCTTGTCCATAACGACATTAGTGCGAATCCCCAAAAGTATGCGCAGTCCGAGCATGCTCAGGCGCTGCTGTCCTATGCCGGTGTTCATCGCCACCTGCTCGACGAGCTCCATCGCATCGAGGACATGGGCAGCGACGAGGAGTTTGAGCAGACGCGCAACCGCCTGTTCGACGACATGCGCGACGAGCTGCTCAAGATCGTCCGCGTCGATGCGCTGGCCGTCGATGCCCAGCTGCTCGCCATCATTTTGGCGGACACGCCCGTCGACGCCTGCCTGGGCGACCTGATGAAGCTCGAGACGAGCACGGCCGACTACCTGCAACAGAGCGTGCCCGGGTTTGATATGGAGGCCCCGCACTACTGGGCCAATAATGTTTTGGCCGACGGTGTCACCGCAGCGGACCTTACCGTGAGCGAGCCGGCCCTTATCGGGTGGCTTCACACACTCGAGGCCATCTCGCAGCTGTGCATGGCGAGCGCTCGTTACCGCGCCGCCGCCAACTATGCTCGCCGCGTTCTTAAGGCGGAAGGCTATCCTACCCGGGCCGCCGGCACCGTGCTGCTCGCCCTCGCCCGCCTAGAAGACCAGGACGGCTTTTTTGCCCTGGCCCACCAGCTCGAGGAACAGGTGGGGGCAGACGCACTCGAAAACTCTCCTTGGTACCTGCTCGCCCGCACGATCTTGCTGTTCAAAACAAACAAGATGCGCCCGGCGACGCGCGCGCTGCGTGAGTTCGCTAACCGTTGCGAGGGCGGCGCGTTCTTCTTGCTGAATCCCATGTACCAGACACCGTACCTTCCCTGCCGGCCCGAGCCACGCGATCCCTGGGATCTTTCGCACCAGGCAGTTTGGGAGGCCGACGGCATTATCTCGGACACCCCCGACTTTGCCCCCTGGGCCAACGCCTGCGAAGATGTATCGCAGCTCGCCCAGGAATTTGCGCGCCGCTACGGCTTTTAGCGACGCGATCGCCCCGACCATGTCATTCACGTTAGGAACGACTTCATGAACTTCCGCTCATCTCTCGCCTGCACCTCGAGCGATATCGCCCGCTGGGGACTGCGCTCTGTCCTCAAACGCCAGGGTGGCGTGCTTCCCGGCCGCATCGCCATGAAGATCGACCCCGAGCTGCTAAGCGACCTCGCGAGCCTGGTCGACCGCAGCGTGGTGATCACCGGTACTAATGGCAAGACCACCACCTCCAACCTCATCGCTGACGCCGTTGCTGCCAGCGGCGCTACCGTGGTGTGCAACCGTGCCGGCAACAATATGGAGCCTGGTGTGGTGGGTGCTCTGCTCGAGGCCCGCGGCGGCCTTAAGCACACCAGCAGCGGCAAGCGCGTGGGCGTTTTTGAGTGCGACGAGCTCTACACGGTGCGCGTCCTGCCCAAGCTCAAACCGACGTACTTTGTGCTGCTCAACCTGTTCCGCGACCAGCTAGACCGCTACGGCGAGATCGACCATACCCAAGACGTCATCGCCCATGCGTTGGAGCTCTCTCCGACGACAACGCTCGTCTACAACGCCGACGATCCGCTGTGCGCCTCGATCGCCGCGCGCGTCCCCAACACGAGCATCGCCTTTGGCATCGACGGCGCCACGGGCACCGAGTCCGACCGCATTAGCGACTCGCGTTTTTGCTCGCAGTGCAACGCCCCGCTGGAATACGACTATGTGCAGTACGGACAGCTGGGCGCCTATCATTGCCCTTCGTGCGGCTGGGGTCGCCCCGCGCTGCTCCGCCGCGTGACGGGCGTTGAGCTCGGCTGCGACGGCTACGGCTTTGACCTGGCCTTTGGACCCGAGGCCAACGCGCCCGCCGTGCACATCGCCACGCGCTACAACGGCCTGTACATGGTCTATAACGTCGCCGCCGCCTTCTTTGCGGCGCACGAGCTGGGCGTGGACGCGGCGCACCTGCAGCCCACGCTTAATGCCTACGTGCCCGCCGGCGGACGCATGGGCCGCTGGGATATTGCCGGCCGCACCGTCGAGGCCAACCTGGCCAAGAATCCCGTGGGCTTCGATCGCCAGATCCAGTCCATTAAAACGGCAGGTGGCAGGCTCTGCGCCTTCTTCCTAAACGATAACGATGCCGACGGCCACGATGTCTCGTGGATCTACGATGTCGACTTCGAGCGCATCGCCGACACGCCGGGTCTTGTCGCCTTTGCCGGAGGCACGCGTGCGCACGACATGCAGGTACGCCTCAAGTACGCCGGCATCGATGCCGCGATTATCTCGGACGTCGCGCAGGCGATCGGCGCCGTGGCAGACGAGGCCGCCGATGACACCTTCTACGCCGTCGCCAACTACACGGCCTTCCCGCCGTTAGTCAAGGAGCTCGACGGGCTTAAAGACGACGATGCAAGCTCGATTGTCTCCCACGCCGTAACGCGCGCCGATGGTAGCGCTGTCCCCACCGATATTGCGCCGGTCGAGCTTTCGCGCCCCCTGCGCATCGTCTACCTGTATCCCGATGCGCTCAACCTCTACGCCGACGGCGGCAACGTTATCGCGCTCGAACGCCGCTGCGCCTGGCGCGGCATTCCCGTGCGTGTGGACGAAGTCCACATGGGCGAGACGCTCGACCTGACCGACGCCGACATCGTTATGATGGGCGGCGGCTCCGATCGCGACCAGCTGGCCGTGGCACACGAACTGCTCGCTCAAAAAGACAAGGTCGCGGCCTATGTTGAGGACGGCGGCACACTGCTTGCTATCTGTGGCGGCTATCAGCTGCTCGGCCGTTCGTACTATATGGGCGAAGATCGCATCGAGGGCCTGGGCGTCATTGCCGCCGAAACCGTACGCGGCTCCGACCGCCTGATCGGCAACGTCGCCGTCAAGACCGACCTGTCACCCGAGCCCTTTGTGGGATTCGAGAACCACGGCGGCCGCACCTTGCTCGATGCAGAGGCCACGCCGCTCGGAACGTCTGTCGTCACGGGCACCGGCAACAACGGCGACGATGGCTTTGAGGGCATCATCTACAAGGGTGTCATCGGCACGTACCTGCACGGGCCGGCGCTCCCCAAGAACCCCGAGCTCGCCGACTGGCTCATCACCCACGCCCTCGAGCGCCGCGGCGATGCGCAGGCCACAGCCCTGCTGCCGCTCAAGCCCCTCGACGACACCTACGAGCGCACCGCTCACGACGCCGCCATGAAGCTCCTCCCCTAACGCCCCACCACCACAAAGGGGACAGGCACCTTTGTGGTGGTTTTGACCCGCCACGGTAGTTTGTCTCGATTTGTAACATCTAGACCGTTAAAAGTCGTCGTACTGTTACAGATTGAGATGTTGGTGCCGACGCCCGCCGTCTATCTCGATCTGTAACAGATAGAGCCGATTTGCCCGCTCAGATGTTACAGATTGAGATATTTGAAAATCGGAATAAAAGCCTACTCCTGTGTGGTGGGTTGATTTCCGATCTCAGCCGAACACATTGAGCGGATAGGCCGTTCCCGCAGT
>URIA01000058.1 GCA_900547765.1 uncultured Collinsella sp.
AGACGGCGAGTTAGCCGGCAGGTCGGCATGTCAATCCTGGTCTAACAGAGCCTTTTTTAATCCCCGTCCCAGAAAAATCATCGGCGAGCGCACTACTTTGCGCTGGTGAGGACGCCGGTGGTGTCGAACGCCGGGGTGAAGCTCTCGTCTACCGCTCCGCCTTCTTGCCAAAACATCGTCGTAAAGCCCAGGTCGTCGGCATGGTCGAGCACCTGCTCGTACTCCTCGCGCGTCACGGCGCGCGCCAGGTCGCCGCCTTGTTCGCGCATGAGGGCATTGGGCGTGTACTGGTTCATGACCGAGATCGGCACGTCGCCCACCGTCTGCCACACCAGGTCCAACACGCGGCACGAATCGTCCGCATGCCCCGGCAGCACCAGATGACGCACGATTATGCCGCGCTTCATGAGCCCGTCCCTGTCTACCAGCTCTCCCCCGCGGCGCTCAATTTCGCGCGCCATCTGGGCCAGACCCGACACAGCCACGCGCGGGTAGTCCTTAATATGAGAGAGTGACTGCGCAAGCGCCGCATTGGCATACTTAAAGTCGGTAAGCCACACGTCGACCAAATCGCCGAGCGCCGCCACGGCACTCGCACGCTCATAACCGCTCGTGTTGTAGACGATTGGAATGACCAGTCCGCGCTCCCGAGCTGCGGCAATCGCGGCCGGCAGCAGGTGAGCATAATGCGTCGCCGTCACCAGATTGATGTTATTGGCACCTTGGTCCTGCAGCTCCAGCATAATCTCGACCAGGCGCTCGGGCGAAATCTCAAGCCCAAAATTGCCCGTCGAGATCTCGTGGTTCTGGCAATAGATACATTTGAGCGAGCAGCCGCTAAAGAAGATCGTGCCCGAACCGGCCTCGCCCGAGATAGGCGGCTCCTCCCACATATGAAGCGCCGCGCGGGCCACCTTGAGCGTGTCATCGGCACCGCATACGCCGTGCGCACCCTCGTCGCGCACCGCACCGCAACGGCGCGGACACAAATGGCAGGCGGGCGAAAAAAGTTCGGTCAACGGCGTCGGCATAAAAACATGCTCCAAAACAACGATTCAGCAGCTCAAACGTAAAGGGACCAACCGCACAGACGGCTCGAGCCCAAGGCGCCGTAATCGTCCGACACGATTTTTGTAATGTCAAGACTGGAATCGATAAAGTGCCGCTTTATGATGTAGGTATTCCGCCCCCCGCGGAGCAACTGGGTGAACCGTCGCGTTTATTTAGGGAGCCCACACAGTCGTACCTAGTACAGGTATCCTTCGTTGTTAAGGACGCTGGAACAGTCGATGAGGGCACCCACCTGTTTTAGGTGGGTTCATTTTCGTAACGTGGGGGGTGGTTTTTATTTGCCGAAAACCACCATTACAGCCCATATGGATCCCCGCCGGTATCCCGACAATCCATCGACAACATCCCAATATCTGGTAAGCGCGTGATTATCGCTGCGTGCAATTCCATGCACCCCCCTTGGTCGAGTATCATGGTTCGGCTATGCCCTTTGCGCTTAGCAACCTTTGACCTTTTCCTTCGACGCTTGGCGGTTTTTAGATTCATGGCTTCATCCCCGAGCTACATACCGTATCTATGCGTGGCAGCGGCGGCCTTTATCACGACCTTCCTCACGGTGCCCCTGGTCAAGCGCTTGGCAATTAAGCTCGACGCCGTCGACTATCCTTCTAAGCGCCGCATCAACACCAAGCCCATCCCGCGTTTGGGCGGAACGGCGGTGTTTTTGGGCCTGGTCGTTGCCTGCATTGTGCAAATCCTAGGCACCTGGCACCTAGGCTGGCCGCCCGTCCTGGTGCCGCACCCGCGCCTTCACATTAGCTATCCCATGCTGGCGCTCTCCTTTACCGTCATCTTTGCGACCGGCGCTATCGACGACGTCATCCAGCTCAAGCCCAAGCAAAAGCTGGCCGGACAGGTCCTCGCCGCGCTCATCGCCTGCGTGGGTGGCCTGCGCATCGGCGTCATCGTCAACCCGTTTGCCCCCGGCGAAATCATGCTCGGATGGCTCACCTACCCCATCACCGTGATCTATCTGGTGGCATTCACCAACATCATTAACCTCATCGACGGCCTCGACGGCTTGGCCACGGGCATCTGCGGCATCGCGTCGTTCACCATGTTTTCGATGGCCGTTCTCTCAGGCCGCATCGACGCCGCCGCGCTCTCCATTGCGCTCTTTGGCGCCTGCCTGGCCTTTTTGCGATACAACTTCAACCCCGCAAGCATCTTCTTGGGCGACTCGGGGTCGCTGCTTCTGGGCTTTGCGCTGGGCTCCATCTCGCTACTCAACGTGAGCCGCACCGCCGCGCTCACCTCGCTTATCATCCCGCTCATCGTTGCCGGCGTGCCCATCATCGACACGTTTAGCGCCATCGTGCGCCGCAAGCGCGCCCACATTAGCATCGGACAGGCCGACAAGGGCCACATCCACCACCGCCTGATCCAAGAGGGCTACAACCAAAAGCAGGCAGTGCTCCTCATCTACGCCTGGTGCATCATGCTTTCGGCCGGCGCCGCCGCGATTAACCAGGTCGAGGTGCCCATGCGCGTGCTCATCTTTACCGTACTCGCCATTGGCTCGGCGGCCTTTGCCAAGCACCTGCACCTGTTTGAGCCCGTGCTGCGCCACCATTACAACAAGCGCACGCACGAGGACGAGCTCGTCACCCCCGACGATCCCGCCTTTAAGCAGGAGGAGCAGGCGGCAGAAGAACGCAAGGAGGAGCGCCACCACAGGCGCTAGGGTAAGCTGCCGAGGATGCGTCCAGACGCCGCCGGCCAAACGCGCAGCCACGCCGCGCCCATCGCACATGCCGCCGCTCTCCCGCCCCTCGCCTACTTACGCCCCGCCCCTCCAATAAACGCGTTATCATCTTGACCCATGAACATACGTTAGGAGCAATCATGCCAAACGAGAACAGCTACGAAGTCGCGCTGCAAAAGAGCAACGCCATTCGCGAGGGCCTGGCCAAGACGCCCGAGAAGTTCACCATGCTTACCGGCGACCGCCCCACCGGCCGCCTGCACCTGGGTCACTACTTCGGCACCCTCAAGGGCCGCGTGGAGCTGCAGAACATGGGTGCCAAGACCAACGTACTCATCGCCGACTACCAGGTCATCACCGACCGCGACACGACCGAGCACATCCAGGACAACGTGTACAACATGGTCATGGATTACCTTGCCTGCGGCATCGACCCCGACAAGACCATGATCTACGCGCACTCCGCCGTGCCCGCCGCCAACCAGCTCATGCTGCCGTTCCTGTCGCTGGTCTCCGAGGCCGAGCTGGCGCGCAACCCCACGGTCAAGGCCGAGATGGAGGCCTCGGGCCACGAGCTCACCGGCCTTCTGCTCACCTACCCGGTGCACCAGGCCTGCGACATCCTGTTCTGCAAGGGCAACGTGGTGCCCGTCGGTCGCGACCAGCTGCCGCACATCGAGCTCACCCGCACCATCGCCCGCCGCTTTAACAACCGCTACGGCAAGGTGTTCCCCGAGGTCGACGCACTGCTGTCCGAGACCCCGCTGCTGCCGGGCCTGGACGGTCGCAAGATGAGCAAGAGCTACGGTAACGCCATCAACATCTCGATGACCGCCGAGGAGACGGCCAAGCGCATCAAGAAGAGCCAGACCGACTCCGAGCGCATGATCACGTTCGATCCCGAGAACCGCCCCGGCGTGTCCGGTCTGCTTTCGACGGCCGCCATCTGCACCGGCCGTTCCGAAGTCGAGATTGCCGAGGAGATTGGCATGGGCGGCTCCGGCCAGCTCAAGAAGTACGTGACCGAGGCCGTCAACGAGTACTTCGCGCCGATCCGTGAGCGTCGCCAGCGCTACGAGAACGACCTGGATTACGTAAAGGACGTCCTGCACGAGGGCAACCGTCGCGCCAATGAGATCGCCGAGCAGACCTTGGGCGAGGTTCAGGACGCCATGGGCATGGTGTACTAGCCGAGAACAATAAACAGCAGTCAAACAAAACCGCCGCGATGAGTACAATCCTCATTGCGGCGGTTTTGTTTTCTTCAGAGGTCGGTCGCCGAGGTATTCAGCCGCTCGGCAGAACCCCTAAGTCGCAAGCACCCTAAGACTATATTCTGTTAAGCAATGACACCCTATTGTTTTAACATGCGGCAGCGTTTTGCAGCAGAGCCGACCGACCGGAAGGAGCCCCATGAACTCAGTTGCGTTTTGTACATGCAACGACCGGAAATGCCCGTTTAACCCTGTCAACCACGACAAGGGCTGCACGCCTTGTATCGCCAAGAATCTGCACGAGCACGAAATTCCAACGTGCCTGTTCAACGCGATTTCTCCCGATCGGCTTGAGGCCGATAAAGACGAGTGGTCGTGGCAAGCGTTCGCGCGGCATGTAGAGGCGTATCTGGGAAG
The DNA here is from genome assembly GCA_900547765.1 of uncultured Collinsella sp. Taxonomy (GTDB): domain Bacteria; phylum Actinomycetota; class Coriobacteriia; order Coriobacteriales; family Coriobacteriaceae; genus Collinsella. The sequence goes on from URIA01000058.1 coordinate 4,408, forward strand.
CAACAGCCCAAGAATCCCCGCGAGCGAAGAGGCGCCGCAGGGGTTTACAAAGATCGGTTGCTGCAAGCGGGACTAACAATCAAAGTTTGTGCCGCCCTAAGGCCAAACGTCGGCACCTCATTTTGGGATAACGGACCTGATGTTTTGTCCCATGATTACAGGAAAGCGCCCGCCGGCCATGGCGGCCGACGGGCGCTTTCCCGAAGTACACCGTTGAATCGCACAGAGGGGAGAAATGCGAATCAAACTCAACAGGGCAGACTTTTTCATCGCCTATGGCCTGCTCCGTTGCTGAATACAATATAGTTCACCGTGGTTTACTTTCTAGTGTGAAACTACCTCACCATACCTTCTCCATAAGTTAGCTCAGGTAAACTAGAACCACCACAAAGGGGACAGGCACCTTTGTGGTGGTTTTGGCGTGAGCAAGCCGTTAAAGCCCGGCCGGCCAACGACAGGCGCCCAGGTCGACGTGCATGGGATCGGTAAACGTCACGCCCTCCCCCATTAAGAGCTCACGCTGAGCATCGGGGCCACCAAACGCAAAGCCCTCGCAAATGCGGCCATCGGCAAACACCACGCGGTGACAGGGAATCTCGCCGGGGCGCGGATTGCCATGCAGGGCATACCCCACGTACCGCGCACTCCGCGGACGACCGGCGAGCAGCGCCACCTGACCGTAGCTGGCGACCATCCCCTCGGGAATCTGCTCGACTACTTCGTACACCCGCTCAAAAAAGCCCTCAGACGCCATCGCCCACTCCTTTCAACCGAAGCCAGCATAAACCACCACAAAGGTGCCTGTCCCCTTTGTGGTGGTTTATGGCAGGTTGGTTAGTTGGCGGGGCGGAAGAAGGCTACGGCTACGGCGCCGGGGCCCACGTGGGTGCCGATGGTGGCACCGATGGTGTGGATGGGCAGCTCGCTCTCGGCATGGCCGGCCCACAGCGCGGCGCTGTCCTCGATATACTTCTTGAGCACCGCATCCGAAAGGCCCGTATAGCCGAGCGCCAGCGGCATGGAAAAGTCGATGCCGCCTGCCTTTTCGACCTTCTGGTTGAGCAGGTTACGTCCGTTCTTGGAACCGCGCGCCTTGCCCAGCTGCACGATCAGACCGTCCTCGGCAGCCACAACGGGCTTTACGTTGAGCAGCGTACCAACGGCGCCGGCAGCAGCAGACAGGCGACCGCCGCGCACCAGGTACTCCAGTGTCTCGAGCAAGCCGATGACAACGACGCGGTCACGCACGGCCTCGACAGCCGCAGCGATCTGAGCCGCGCCCTGGCCCTCGTCCACCAGGCGCAGGGCATACTCGACCAGGACACGCTCGCCCAGGGTGACGTTATTGCTATCCACCACGTACACGTCGCCGCCCGGCGCCTCGGCAAGTGCGGTACGGGCACTCTGATTGGTGCCCGAAAGCTTGGCGCCCACGGTAATAATCACTGCCTCGTCGCCGGCCTCACGCGCCTCGACAATAGCCTGCGAAAACGAGTACGGGTTGACCTGGCCGGTCTTGGGCAGCTCATCGCGCTCCACGAGCATCTCGTAAAAGCGCTGATGATCGATATCGACGCCATCCATGTACACATCGGTACCAAAGGTGACGGACAGCGGCAGAACACGCAGAGCGGGGTGCTCAGCCGGCGACATATCGCTGGCGGAATCGGTAATAATGCGGACGGACATAGCGAATCCTTTCTTGCGCAGGTCTCGCGCAGGGAATTTTGACAACAATGTCCCGGCACGGCGAACGCGCTCAAACGGGACGATGCAGTTGTTAATTGGAAGTAAATGCCTTGGCGGCCTTAGATCTCGCGCAGGGTGTTGAGAATCGTGCGCAGCGACGCATACATCTGCTCGCGCTGCTCCACACCCATAGCCTTACCGGTGGTATCGAGCACCTCGCGAATGATGCGGTCCGCCTCGCTCATGCTCTCGCCGCCTAGAGCGGTCAGGCGCACCGGAGCACGATACTTAACGGCGGCATCGCCCGAATCATCGACCTCGACGTAGCCGCCCTCCTCCAGATGCGCGAGCGTGCGCGAGACGGCGGCACGGGTCACGCCTGCCATGCGAGCCAGGTCAGCACCAGTCAAGCCGTCCTTGCTACGCTCAAGATAGTACAGGCACATAACGTCGGAGCCCTTGAGGCCCAGCCTTGCGCCCTCGGATGTCTTAATGCGCTGGATCTCCTTGTAGAGCCCGCTGATCAGTCCGACAAAGTCCTCGAAACGTGTCTCGTCGTTCTGCTGCATGGGAGACGACCGCCTTTCGCTTGCATGATGCTAACGGGTAAACATCTTAGCCGCACAAGGCAACACCCATACCCAAATATCCCATTTGTAAACCCATCAACATAAAAACCACCACAAAGGGGGCAGGCACCTTTGTGGTGGTTTGGGGCATCAATAGGTTCTAGGCGTCGCTACAGCTCCGCGCAAGGATCGTCGCGGGTCACAAGCGTCTTAACGACAACCGTCGCTCCCAGATAGCGCTCGAGCAGCTCGGCTAAGCGATCGATCGCGGCCTGGCAATCCCCCATCCGCTCGGGCTCCACGCACTCAATCGCCAGGAACGCATCGGCCGAATCATCGGACAGGGCCGTTCGAACGCCGTCGCGCCAGTTCCAGCAGCGGCATACGGCGCCCGCATCATCGATGTAGGCGAGCTCGCCGGGCAGCGTCGGGTCATCCGCCTCCTCGCCAAGCGGCAGAAACGCATCGCCACCGTCGGTCACCGCTAACCGCAGATCGCCCTCGATAGCATGTAGGTCCTCGCCGCCAACGGGCAGCGCGTAGGTCAGCGACACCGTGTTGTAGATGTCCACCGCGGGCGTAATGTGGCCCACCGGTTTGCCCTTGAGCACGCGCTTGAGCAAGTTCTCGATCGAGCAGCGGGCGCCCTTTTTGGTCTTGAACAGCCGATAAGCCTCGCGCCATGCCTTGACCGGTGCGTTCTCGCTGATAGTATCGCTGGTCAGATGACGCTCCGCGTCGATATTGGCGCGGTCGAGCAACGCCGCAATCGCATCCACGTCCTCTTGAGGAATCTGAGCCGCGGGCTTCATGCCCTTTACGACCACAACACCGACAGCCGCCTGCGGAAATAGCTCCCAAAACGAATCCTCGGCAACGAAACTCTTCATGTGCTCTCCCTTCATAGCATGCGCCCGAGCCCGGGTGCCTAAACAAAAAGCGCCCTTACGACGGCCACCTTCAAAGTCCTACGGTGCCGCCACAAGAGCGCTTACGCTGCCCCCATCCGGAGAAGGGAGCGATATGTCAGGCGTATTGTAACCCGAGTCATCCGCGCGAGTAAAACCACCACAAAGGCGCCTGTCCCCTTTATGGTGGTTTTGGGTCTGAAGCAACGTTAGTGTCGGAGTCCCAACAAGCCGCGGCCGCGATGGCGGGCGTCAGCGTGCACCTGAGCGTGCGGACCGGCGGCCTTGACGGACTCGGGCAGGTGCGAGTACTTCTTCTCGAAGTTCTCCTCGAACATGACGGCCAGGTTGTGCGCGGCCTCGTCGTAGCGAGCGGTGCTCTGCCAGTACTGGCGCGGCACCAGGATGCCGTCGGGCACACCGTGGCACGTGGTGGGAATGTCGACGTTAAAGATATCGTCGTGGACGAACTCGCTGTCCTCGATGGTGCCGTCGAGGGCGCGCGCGACCAGGGCGCGCGTGTAGGCCAGCTCAATGCGATGGCCCACGCCGTAGCCGCCGCCGATCCAGCCGGTGTTGACCAGATAGACGCGGGTGCGACCGTCGGCGATGCGCTCGCCGAGCATCTTAGCGTAGACCATGGGGTCGAGCGGCATAAACGGCTCGCCAAACAGCGAAGAGAACGTGGGCGTGGGCTCGGTGACGCCGACCTCGGTGCCGGGGATCTTGGCCGTAAAGCCCGTCACAAAGTGATACATGGCGGCGTCGGCCGTCAGGCGTGAGATGGGCGGCAGCACGCCAAAGGCATCGCAGGTCAGGAAGAGCACGACGCTTGGGGTGGTGCCCATGCCCTTGGTCCACGCGTTGGGAATGTGCTCCACAGGGTATGCCACGCGCGTGTTGTGCGTGATCGAGATGTCGTCGTAGTTGGGCTTGCGGTTCTCGTCGAGCACCACGTTTTCGCATATGGCACCAAAGCGGACGGCGTTGAAGATTTCGGGCTCGTGGGACGCGTCCAGGCCCTCGCATTTGGCGTAGCAGCCACCCTCGATGTTGAAGATGCCCATGTCGGACCAACCGTGCTCGTCGTCGCCGATCAGTAGGCGCGTGGGGTTGGCCGAAAGCGTGGTCTTGCCGGTGCCGGACAGGCCAAAGAACACGGCGGTCTCGTGCGTGACAGGATCCATGCTGGCCGAGCAGTGCATGGGCAGCACGTCGTCCTCGACGGGCAGCAGGTAGTTCATGACGCTGAAGATCGACTTTTTGATCTCACCGGAGTAGCCGGTGCCGGCGACCAGAATCACGCGTTCCTGGAAGTTGATGACCACGGCGGCGCTGGAGTTGAGGCCCTTAATGGCGGGATCGCACTGGTAGCCGGGAGCGGCGAGCACGCAAAAGTCCGGCTCGCCGGTGCGCGCGATTTCGCGGGCGAGCGGGCGGGCGAGCATCTGCTTAATAAAGAGTGCCTGGCTGGCACGCTCGCAGGCAACGAGCAGTCGACGCGTGTGGTTGCGGTCGGCGCCGGCCATGCCGCGGGTGACGAACACATCGCGCTCGTTGAGATAGTTGACGATACCGGCCTTGATGGTCTCGTAGCTCTCGATCGAAAGTGGTCGGTTGACGGCGCCCCAGGCGATCTTGTCGTGCACGTCGGGCGTGTCGACGATAAAGCGGTCGTTGGGCGAACGGCCGGTGCGCTCCCCCGTCTCGATCACGAGTGCGCCATTGGATGCCATGCAGCCTTCTTCGCGGCGGACGGCGTGCTCGACGAGCTCCGCGGCGGGTAGATCGACCAGCAGACGGGGCTGATTCTCGGCGGGATCTTCGACCAGCGTAAGACCAAAGTTGGACAAAACTTCTGCAGGGGTAACACCAGGCATGGGGCCTCCTTTAAAAGCGCGACACGTGGACGCGGCGCGCACTTTACTCACGTAAAGCCCGTTGTACCCGATATGCAAAAACGTTTTTGCGGCAACGGCGAAGCGCCCGCCCAACGGTCAAAAATCGCACGCAAGCGGCCTAGTCGTTAGGGACACTCTTGAACAGGCAACAACCAAGGAGCGACCCCGGATGCCGGCACTTAGGGACGTTCCCAAAGTGCCGGCACATAAGGAACGTCCCCAAATGCCGTCTACTGAATGGCGCCGCCGAAATTATCGAACAACCTGTTCAAAAACACGAACGAACACCGTCGCGTCTATACTAGAGCGTAGCAATAGAAAGGACTCCGCTTTGAGCATCACGCCCATCGATAGCATTCGCCGCGCCATCGCCCGCCGCAATGGCGTCGCCGACCCCACCGTATCGGACGGGGCGCACGGGCAGGGCGGACGCATCGAGAACGGCCTGTTCCCCGCATCGCACACCGCCGAGGAGCTCGCACGAATCCAAGAGCTAAGCCAGCGTAACGCCGGCGGTCCCGACAGCAGCCAGGCCACACGCCGTCGCCGCGAGCGCGATCGCCAGCCCGGCCCCATCCACCGCATGGTCAATGCCTGGTAGAACCGCCTGCTCGGAGCCGTCTACGGCGGCGGCTTCTCCACGCAAGAAGCCGAGTACGAAGATCACGCCACCCGTCGCGACTACCTTTGGAATACCCTGGGCACCGCCGTGTGGGGCATGGTGTTTCCGTTGCTCACCATCGTGTCCACACAGCTCGTGGGCGCCGAGGAGGCTGGCAAATTCTCCATCGCCTTTGTCACCGGCACGCTCATTATGATCGCGTGCAACTACGGCGTGCGCAATTTCCAGGTCTCGGACATCGACGAAAAGACGTCCTTTGCCTCTTACCAGCTCAACCGCTGGATCTGCGGAGCGCTCGCGCTGGCATGCGGCCTGGTATACAGCAGCGCCCGCGGCTACGATGCGCAGATGGCCACCATCGGCCTGGGCGTCTACCTGTATAAGGTGATCGACGGCATTGCCGACGTGTACGAGGGCCGCCTGCAGCAGGCCGACAAACTCTACCTGGCCGGCATGAGCCAAACGCTACGATCCGTCGGCGTCATCACGGTCTTAAGCGTGGCACTGTTCCTCACGCGCAGCATGCCCATCGCCGCCATGGCCATGGGTGTTACCGCGATCGCCTCGCTCGTGCTGGTCACCGCGCCGCTTGCTCTGCTCGAAACCGAAAAATCGCGCCGCGTGAGCCTGCGCGAGGTCGGTCACCTGTTTATCCAGTGCGCCCCGCTTTTTGGCGCGCTGTTCCTGTTCAACCTCATCGAGAGCATGCCCAAGTTCGTGATGGAAGGCACGCTGGCCTACAAGTATCAGCTGTACTTTAATGCCCTGTTCTTTCCAGCGCAGGCCATTTTGTTGAGCATCGGATTTGTCTATAAACCGCAGCTTCTGCGTCTGTCGAGCATTTGGACGAATCCGCGCAAGCGTCGCCGCTTTGACCTGATTATTGTTGCCGTTATGGCACTGATCGTGGTCATCACCAGCGTGTGCGCCGCATTTATGGCAGGTCCCGGTATTCCCCTCATGAGCTTCATGTACGGCCTCAATTATGAGCGCTACCGCACGCTGGCACTGCTGATGGTTGTCGCCGGCGGCGTCACCGCGGCCATCGACTTTATCTACGCCATCATCACGGTGCTGCGCCATGCCGGCGACGTCACCAAAATCTACCTGATCTGCTTCGCCGTAAGCGTAGTGCTGCCGGTGATCCTGATCAACCTGCTGGGTCTGATGGGCGCCGTGGTGAGCTACCTAGCCATCATGGCCCTACTCCTGGTGCTGCTGATTATCGAATACGCCCACATCCGCCAACGCATCGAGCGCGACCGCAACCCGTACGGCGCCTAATTAGCTGCCCCGGTCACCGGAATTTGCGATGGAATCGCCCCGGCTGGGGTCTCGTTGAAGACAATATGCATCACGTAAAACTAAGTGAGTAGATTTTTACCGAATCCCTGACCACACCGACAGAGCACAAGTCTGTGGCCTGCGGTTTTATTGAGGCAAATATGTTGGGTGCTCGGCATTTCCAAAAAAGTCTACTCACTTAGCCAGCGGGCAGCCAAATGATTATTTAAGGCTCTGTTAGACCAGGATTGACATGCCGACCTGCCGGCTAACTCGCCGTCTC
>URIA01000059.1 GCA_900547765.1 uncultured Collinsella sp.
GCTACTGGCAAACCCGTCGCAACCGCGACTCCATAACCTTCGACGAGTGGGTCGACCTCGACTTGTGACGATAACGTCCATCTGGGGCTGCTCGTAGGTGCGGGTCTGGTGCTCCATTGCGGCCCCTATCTTTTGAGATTGCGAGTTGAATGTACCCCCTCGGAGGTCTTGCGTATAATGCAGAGGTCGTTACAAACCTACTTCCTGAAGGGTTTTGAAGCCTATGCAGCTGTCTCTTGCGGACATCCTCGTTGACGTGGACGGCATTGATGATTCTCGCTTCTTTGGTGACTACCTTGTGCCTTCTCCGGCGCCCGTTGCGGACCTCAGCCTCTGCGTGACCCCGGAACTCGTTCAGGCCGAGCGAGAGATTGACAGTCAACCCTACTTCTCTGACACCTATCTGACCCAGCTCGCCCTTCTTCGCCAGCTTGCCGAGAAGGGCCCTGCCGTCGGACGCTTCCTCATGCACGCTGCCGTGCTTGAGTACGATGGCCGTGCCTACGCCTTCAGCGCTTCCAGCGGTACGGGCAAGTCCACCCACCTGCGACTTTGGCACCGTACACTGGGCAATGCGGTCCAGGTGGTCAACGGGGACAAGCCCCTGCTGTACGCAAGTGACGCCGAGGTGATGGCCTGCGGCACCCCGTGGTCTGGTAAGGAGGGCTGGCAGCGCAACGTCTGCGTTCCACTTGGCGGTCTTTGTTTCATCTCGCGCGGCGAGAAGGACGTCTGCCGGCGCATCGAGCCGGCGGATGTCCTTGAGCGTGCGCTTAGGCAGCTCTACGTTCCCTCGGATGCTTTCGCCGCAGTCCTCACGCTAGAGTTTCTTGATGTGCTGCTGCGGCGCGTTCCGGTCTACGAGCTTTCCTGTACCATGGAACCAACCGCAGTTCGCGCTAGCTTCGAGGCTATGACAGGCCAAGACATTGACGCGTGTTTAGTCAACAATGATGAAAGGAATTCCCATGAGGATTAAGCAGGGCTTTGTTATGCGAGACGTCGCCGGCCAAGCCGTGGTCATTGCCACCGGTGACGCCAGCCGAGATTTCCATGGCATGGTCAAGCTCAACCAGACCGCGGCCGTCGTCTGGCACGGCGTGGAGGAGGGGCTGGACGTGAAGGCCATAGCCGAGCGCCTCGTAGCCGAGTACGACGTGGAGACTGGCCGTGCCCTCGCTGACGTTGAGGCACTTCTCGCCCGCATGCGCGAGAAGGGCTTTGTTGAGGACTGACACATAAAAGAGCGGCTAGCCGAGAAGGATTCGGTTAGCCGCTCAGGGGTGCTACTAGTGGGGTTGGTTATCAGTCGCCGCCCCAATTGCCAGGGCCGTCAAAGAAGCAACCCGTGTCCGGCGAACAAGGCTTTTCGATTGGGAAATCACCGAAACTGGTGCCGTCTTGTCCGGAGACGCACCACCTAGACGGATCGCATACCACATCCCCTCGCTCCAGCAAAATCACGTCCATCTCCGGCGAGACGTACCCTCTGTTCTTTTCGGCCATATCGAGAAGCTCCCTTTGTTAGCATTTACAGTCGAACTAAATTTACCGCACCTTTCGCATGCTGCGCAAGTAGATGTTTTGCCTGTCTGGCATGTTCCACAAAACAGGAAGGCAGATTATCGTGGAGACCATCCAAGAACCGGTATCCAACGTGCTCAAGATCTTGGGCGAGCCCAAGGCCGCGCCGGACGGCTGGAGGTGGACCAACCACCTGGTCTTCCAGGAGGTCGGGGAGGGCATCCTTGCCTTCAACACGCTGACGCGCGAGCTCGCGCTCCTCTCGCCTGAGGAGTTTGGCAGCCCGGACGAGTGCCTTGAGCTGCAGGAACGCTGGTTCCGCGTTCCGGCGAGCACAGACGACAAGAGCTCGGCGGACCTCGTGCGCCTGGTGCTGGAGTCCCTCCACCAGAGGCCCGAGCACGTCACCACCTACCACGTTTTCACCACCATGGACTGCAACGCGCGCTGCTTCTATTGCTACGAGAAGGGCCGCGCCCGTCCGACCATGAGCGTCGAGACCGCCCACAAGACGGCCGACTACATCGTGCGCCACTGCGGGGGCAACAAGGTCCATCTTGCCTGGTTTGGCGGAGAGCCCCTGTACAACGCTCAAGTCATTGACCTCATCTGCAACGACCTCGTTGAGCGCGGCATCGGGTACGAGTCCTCCATGATCTCCAATGGCTTCCTCTTTGACGAGAAGCTCATCAAGCGCGCAGCCGAGCTCTGGCGGCTTCGCCAGATTCAGATCACGCTTGACGGCGCCGAGGGCGTCTACAACGCCGTCAAGCGCTACGTTGACGCCGGCGAGAAGAGCCCCTACCAGGTTGTGCTCGCAAACATCCGGGGTCTGCTTGACGCGGGCGTCCGCGTGATAGTGCGGCTCAATGTGAGCAGGGCCAACGCTAAGAATCTCCTGGCCCTGGTGGACGACCTTGAGGCGCGCTTTGCCGGCGCCAGGCTGCTCAGTGTCTACTGCGCGATGACGAGCGAGTTTGATGGCATCGACATCGTTCCCATGAGGGAGGATGCGACCAAGGAGCTCTTCTGGAGCATCAAGAATCTTGACCTGCGGCTTGAGCGTGCGGGCCTGCTCAAGCGCCGCGGCATCAAGGCCAAGATTCCGATGACTCAGTGCATGGCCGACAGCGGAGGCTCCCTCACGGTGCTGCCCGATGGCCACCTGGGGCTCTGCGAGCACTACAGCGAGGACAACTTCGTGGGCAGCATCGACTCTGACGAGCTTGACGAGTCCGTGGTCCAGAGCTTCCGCGAGCGCGTCGAGACCATGCCGAGGTGCGCCACGTGCTTTGAGTACCCAACCTGCATCAGGCTCAGGAAGTGCCCCCTCTCGGCCAAGTGCCTGCCAGAGACGGTTGCTTTGGCAAAGACCACCCTGCAAGACGAAATGGTCTCCATGTACAACGCCAAGAAGAAGTAAATAGGGGCTTAGACAGCGTTTTTTAATGTCAGTCTTGTTATTTTCAATAAAAATGCAATCTTTCTTATTAGTTTAGTGCTGCAGAGAAAGGTTACATTTGCGATATTAAGGTCGACGATGGCAGAACCGTCATTCCTGGATCCGGCTGGGGAGGAGAGTACTGGTGCGCTAAGATTCCCGCGGACTTTGGCGGTAACTGACCGTCCTTCTCGCCAATCCTTGCATACCCCGGAGGCGGGCTGCCTGTGCGATGTCGTATCATAAAACGGTTAGTCTCCCGGTCGGAAGGTAGGCATTCTCCCGTGTCCTCTGAGCATCTCAAAACCCAAGCCGAGCCCCTTGTGGCCGACGCGTGCGCCGCCGGCATCAAGGAGGTGCTCGATTCCGAGGGCTTCTACGTAGGGCCTCCGGTTGGCGTCTCCATGTGGCCCATGCTGCGCAACCGTCGCGATGCAATACTGGTGGTGCCGGCGTCCGAGCGCCTCAAGCGCTACGACGTGGCGCTCTACCGACGGGGCCAGATGATGGTGCTCCATCGCGTGCTGGGCCTCTACGAGAACGGTTACGTCATCTGCGGCGATAACTGCATTGCCCTGGAGCGAGTTCCTTTTGACCAGGTCTTTGGCGTGCTCAAGGGCTTTTACCGAGACGATCGCTACGTTGACTGCGGCATGTCGCGCAGCTACCGGGCCTACTCCAGGCTCTGGGTGGCGTTGGGTCCTGTCCGAAGGGCTTCTCGCCGAGCCTGGGGCCTGGTCGAGAGGGTGGGCAAGAGGATTCTCTTGGGCCGGCGCGGAGCGGGGGAGCTCGCATGACGCAGTCGACCGAGGCCATGCGCCTCACTGACGACGAGGCCTACGTCACGCACCTGCTCTCCTGCGCGCTCACAGGGGCGGTGTCGCTGCCGCTGCCAGGGGGTGCAAGCTGGGAGGGCGCCTTCCGGCTTGCCGCGGCAAACTCCGTGACGTCCACTTGTGCTTTTGCGGTCTCCCGCGTGCCGGGCGTGACCCCAGGGGAGGTCAGCCGCTGGAAGGCCCAGGTCGATGCTAACCTCATGCGCCTCGCGCTTTTTGACGTAGAGCGCGAGGCAATCTTCCAGAAGATGGACGAGGCAGGCATTTCTCGCCTACCGCTCAAGGGGCTTGTCGTCGGGCGCGAATACCCCCGTCCGGAAATGCGCTGGATGTGCGACAACGACATCCTCTGTGGCCGCGTGGAGCCTCTTGCGCAGGGTGGCTACATGGCCGTTGACGAGGAAGACACCGCCCTTGAGCTGCTCCGCATCATGGAGGGTCTGGGCTACGAGGCCGAGGGCTTTGGCGCAGGTAACTGCGACAACTACCTCAAGCCGCCCGTCTTTAATATGGAGATGCACCGACAGCTGGCCGTGCCTGAGGTTGACTGGTGGAAGTACTACCAGAACTCATGGCTGCGTGCCCGTCCCGCGCGCGAGGGCTCCCTTGACTTTGAGCTTTCTCGCGAGGACACGTACGTCTATCACATTGCGCACATGTCCAAGCACTTTGAAGCCAGTGGCCACGGCGTTCGCGGCATTGCGGACCAGTGGGTCCTCATGCAGGCCTGGGATGCGCAGATGGACCGTGCGTACGTGGAAGCCCAGCTCAGAGAGCTGGGTATGGCGGACTTCGAGCAGTCCCTTCGCGCCCTTGCGGTGGCGGTCGTTGGCAAGGACGCCTGCGGCCGCGTACTTGCGGGCGAGACGGGCGCTCTTCCCGATGAGCTTGGGCAGATGCTTGCCTACATGCTGGAGAGCGGCACCTACGGCACCCTCCAGAACCAAGTCACCAACAGATTGCGCCAGGAGGCTGAGTTGGACTTGGGCCGGGGTCCGAGGATGCGCTACATGCTTCACCGGGTGTTTCCACCGCTCAAGAAGCTACAGCTTGGCTACCCCGTTCTCAAGCGGCACCCGTGGCTGCTCCCGGCAGTCTATGCGTACCGCATTGTGGTGAGGCCCTTCGTCAACGGGCGGCGCCTCAGGGCGGAGCTGCGCGTCCTCAAGGATGCGGATCGATGAGCGATAAGAAATGTGTGGGCACAACGGCCTCTGGCGAAAAACGCGCCGACGGTGCGCCCCGCCACGCGCTCGAGACGCTCCGCTGGGTGCGCTCCGTTTGCAGGAAGGACCTCTCCCGCGTGTGGGTGCTGTGCGCGACGCGCTGCGCGTCGGCGGTCATTGCCGTGAGCTTTGCCCTGCTCATGAGCGGTGCCATCGACGCCGCGACCTCGCAGGACGCCGCGGCCTTTGGGTCTGCGCTTGCGCTCTTCTCGGCTGCTATCTTTTTGCAGGTCGCGTTGTCTTGCATCTCAAAGTGGCTGTCTGGCAGCGCCCAGGTGCGCGTGGACAATGCACTGCGGGCCCACGTGGCGCAACTTCTCATGCAGGGAGGACGACTCCCCGAGGGACGCCTGACCGGTGAGGTCATGAGCGTGCTGACGTCGGACGTCTCGGTGGTGGCCAATGGAATGGTGGCCATGGCCCCGGAGGTCCTCTCCATGGCAGTGCGCGCCGTTGCCGCCTTTGTGCTCATGTTTGCTGTGGCACCGCCGTTGGGCCTGCTCTTTGCGGTGGGCGGCTTGGTCTGTGTGGGCATCTCTCTTGCCATGAAGCGCTGGCTCAAGCGTCTTCACCGCGAGGCCCAGGAGGCCGAGGCCACCATGCGGGGGCACCTGCAAGAGAGCCTCGAGGACCTGGTGGTCATCCGCTCCTTTGGCGCCGCCGGCCGCGTGATGGCCTCGCTGCGAGGGCTCATGGACCGCTATCTGGCCGCCTATGAGCGTCGCATTGGCGCGAGCGTGGCCAGCGGGGCTGTGTTCAGCGTTGCAATGCAGCTTTCGTATCTTGCGGGCTTCTGCTACGGGTGCTGGGGCATCCTCACCGGGCGCATGAGCTATGGAACGCTCATGGCGTTGGTCCAGCTGGTCGGACAGGTGAGGGCGCCGTTCTCCAGCCTCTCCGGCGTGGTGCCTCAGCTTGCCGTGATCTCTGCCAGCCGAGAGCGCATCCAGGCCCTGGTTCCCGAACGTCGAGAAGTGCTTGCCGCGCCTGTGGGCGCCGCCTTTGAGGCGTTGCGCTTCGACGACGTGGACTTTGGCTATGCGGAAGGGGAGCCCGGTCTGGTGCTGAAAGACTTCTCGGCTGAGGTTCGTGCAGGCGAGTTTGTTGCGGTGACGGGGCCGTCCGGCATAGGAAAGTCAACAATGCTGGCGTTGGCTCTGGGCATGGTGGAGCCTGCGGCGGGGCACGTTACGGTTGCATTTGCGGGCGGGGTGGCCATTGACGCGGCGAGCCTTGCGCCGGGCGCGTTTGCCTACGTGCCGCAGGGCAACATGCTCATGAGCGGCAGCGTTCGCGAGGTGGTGGCCATGTCCGAGCGGGGGAGCGTCGATGACGGGCGCGTGTGGCGGGCGTGCGAGGCCGCCTGCGCGGACGACTTTCTGCGCGAGCTGCCCGAGGGGGGGTTGGACGCCCAGCTGGGGGAGGGCGGGTCTGGCCTATCCGTTGGGCAGATGCAGCGACTGGCCGTTGCGCGCGCCGTCTACAGCGATGCTCCTGTGCTGTTGCTTGACGAGTGCACCTCCGCGCTTGACCAGGACATCGAGCATAGAATGCTTTCGCGTCTTCGCGACCTGGGCAAAACCGTCATCATCGTGACCCACCGCCCTGCCGCACTCGAGGTCTGCGATCGCGTCATCCAGCTGGGGGAGTGAGACAAAGGGGCGGAGTTGGTGCCTCCATTGCCTCACCTGGACTAATTGATTTCGGGAAAATCGTCGTCAAAGCCTCAACCATGCTGTTCTGGTGGCTGTTTGGGAAAACTTACCTACGTTTGCGTTTTGCTGCGGAAGCGGTGAGTGTCTAGCTGATTTTGCTTCTCGTTAACTGGGCAAATGTGCTTGTTATTTGCGACGCTTCTCAGCAAGTCGCGACAAAACGCAAACGTAGGTAAGTTCTGTGCTACGAAAAACGCACCCGCTGGAACTAGGAGAAATCTCATGGCCAAGGGCCTTCTCTCGTGCGATCATCAGGTCGACAAGCTCGCCAACGAGAAGGGGCTCGCGGTGTCCGACCGCGGCTAGAGGCGCGGGCCAACGGGCCGCTTCGCTGCGGCGGCCCCGTTTTGGGATTCATGGCCCGCATGCAGCATTACGGCGGTGCGAGGCGTCTGCTCGATGTGGCTTCGAGCCTCGACGTTGCGCTTTGCTTCGCGTCATCCAGGCATGGCGAAGCGGTTGGCGTCGTGTATTCCTATAGGGTTAACTCCGATATGCGCGTCTCGATTGGAGAACAGTCCGACGGTCGGGAACCCGATTGGTACGAGTTGGCCGATCGTTGCCGGGGCGGGCGCCCCTGCTCGTGATACCGTGGGGCTATGAGCCGAGAATCGTCGCGCAGCATGGGGCATTCATCATGACGTCGCTCGACGGCTCACTGGCTGACCCAAATCTTTTCATGAGCTAGGCGGTCGACTCCGAGGTTCGTCCGATTTGGATTCCCCCAAAGCTGAAGCCTTCCGTGGGAAGGTACCTGGTGGCAAAGTAACGAGAAGCCGTGGCTTTGCGGCGGCCGACCCTGGCGCAAGGCTGCATTTGCCGGCTTCGGTTGTCGAGGCTCATGTAGCCGCGCGCCGTCTGCGGAGAATCGTCCCATTGGGAATTCGCCCCAATGGGACGATTCGGCTTAGGGGAGAGAGGCCGTTTTCGGGCTCGACCCGACCCTTCGAATTGTCGTCGGGCGTTATTATTGTGCGCAAAGCGATTGCCGCGATTCGCCGGCGCAATACGCTGTCCGCAGTGCCATTGGCAATACAGAAAACTGCAGGTCAAGCCAATAATCCAACTTGTCGGCGACTTCAGCGTTTTTTTCGTCTTGACAAAAGGGATGAGCATCGTGGGCCCGCGTCCCGCATTGCCGGCTGAGGTCGCGATCTACGATGACTACCAACGCCAAAGGCTGCTGGTGAAGCCGGGCATGACCTGCTACTGGCAAACCCGTCGCAACCGCGACTCCATAACCTTCGACGAGTGGGTCGATCTGGATTTGTGACGAGCAGAAAACCATAGATGACTATTCGGCGACTCTTGACGATGTCTCTGGGAAGATTGCCAGCGCAGTGTTGCTTGCCGCAAAGCGGTGCGACAGGAAGCTCGAGTATGCCGTTCCTGTGGACATCAGGGTCCCCAACCCTATGGGGAAATTCATATTTGTCTCCGAACTCACTTCCGGTAGGACCGACGTAGACTACTGCAATGAGGTCTTCGGAGAGGTATTCAACAAACCGAAGCTCTGGCAGTTGTTGGCCGGCATTCAGCACGAAACGTCTCTTACCACAGAGAATGTTGCGGAAATAGTGACGGGCAGCAAGCCTTCTTTGGCGACGTGCTACAAGGAAATTTGCGGAAAACTCCATGCGGTGGTGGACCGCATATCCGAGAGAAGGAAAATCACCAACAAGTCCATAGGCATCGACGCCGAACCGTCGCCTGGCTTGTACGGGACCCTGTACTTCGACCTTTTGGCGGAGGAAGACGCTAAGATGGGGGTCTACGTTATCGACCAGCCGGAGGACCAGATCTCGCAGGTGGCGATCAAGAAGCACGTCCTCGACGCCTTCAAGAGGATGAGCGCCAACCGGCAGGTGTTGATGATCACGCACAACCCGCTCTTCGTCGTAAACCTCGACGTCGATAACGTCATCGTGCTCGCGCGCGGCGAAGATGGGAAGATTGACGTGAAGAGCGGGGCTTTGGAATACGAATGCGACGACTACAAGGTGCTCGACCTTGTGGCCAAGACCGTTGAAGGGGGTGCCGACGTTGTCAGGAAGCGACTCAAGCGCTATGGCTCAGAAGGCATATAAGGTTGGGCTGAAGGATGGGAAGGTCGCGATAGAGGGGGTTGACGGCTTTTCCATTGACATCGAAGACCCGAAGCTGAACGTAGGGAAGCTGTACTCGGCCCTTTTCGCCGACGTCAACGAGCCCACGACAATTACTCTCGAGCCCGCGATTGAACTTAAACAGGATCGCAAAGCCTTCTCTTTCTTTGAAAGCTTGAAGAAGATCGTGGACGGCGCTTGCGAGAAGATGAATCCAGGTCTGGCCGAGATCGCCAAGAAAGCCGAAGGGCTCGATGCCGACGACGAGGCAAAGCAGAGTTGATGCCGTGCTGCTCGTTGGCGAAAGCCAAGGCCGATGAAGGCTTGCATGGAAACTACTGTCTGCGATAAGCGCGGTAGCGCGATTGGGCATGAAGACAAGTTAGTTGTCTAGGGGAACCTGGAATTCTGGATATGTACGGTCATGATTGAGCGCGATAGTCAGAGCATGGGCCTTGACGGGGCGCAAGTTTGCGGATAGTATCATGGCAGTGATTAGGGTCCAGAAACTTTCGATGCCTGGAACCGGAGGGGAGCCTGCGGGTTCCCCTTTTACTTTTCGGGAAGAACGAAGATGCCCAAAGAATTCCTTACCTACCAGCAGCAGATGGAGAAGCTCAGAAGCTCCGGCCTCACAATCGAGGACGAAGGGGCTTGCTGCAGGGTCCTTGCGGACATCGGCTATTTCCCAGTCGTGAACGGATATCAGTCGTTTTTCCGCGACCCGAGCACCCGGGTATACCGCGAAGGCGCCACTTTTGGGGACATCCTGGCGCTTTACGAGTTCGACGTCGAGCTCAGGGAGATAATGCTCGATGCGCTGCTCAAGGTCGAGGTGAAGATCAGGTCGGCGGTGGCCTACGAGTTCTGCGCTGCATATGGCGAGTCCCAGAGCAAGTACCTAGACGCCCGCTGCTACGCGGCGTCGAAGGGCTCGAAGCGCGTTCTCCCGAAGCTGCTGAACATGCTTGACTATATCGCCAACAAGGATACCGGCCACGAATACCTCGCCTACTACCGCAGGGCATACAAGAACGTGCCGCTGTGGGTCGCGGTGAATGCCATGACCTTCGGGCAGATCTCGAAAATGCTCACGGCCCTCAGGGACAATGAGAAGGTGAGGATCGCTAAGAGGTTCGGGGTCGGAAACCCGAAGGAGCTCTCGTCATTTATCCGCGTGCTCGCCCTCTACAGGAACGTCTGCGCGCATGGCGAGCGTCTCTTCTCCCACAGGTGCCACGTCGAGATCCCCGATACGGCCCTGCACGCCAAGCTCGGCATCGAGAAGATCGGGCCGGATTACGCTTGCGGCAAGGTGGATGTCTTCTCGGCAGTGATCGCCCTTCGATACCTTCTGCGCGACGACGAGTTCAAGGCATTCAAGGCGAAGCTCGTCAAGTGCGTTAACGGTTATCTGTCATCGGACGAGAGCATCGGCGAGGAGCGTCTCCTTGAAGCCATGGGCTTCCCGGCCGAATGGAAGAAGATAACCAGATATAAATTGTGAGCTCGATTTGCCTGAAAGCAAGTCATTGGTTTCGGACGGATCATTGGCGACGGAATCGCGTGCCAAGCCCCTTGCGCGGATGCGTTGCGGCTATTGAGGGCTATGCTAGATGCAAGGCTGGAGCCTGTCTGGCGCATTCTTAAGAGGAATCATGCGGATTCTTCTTGATTATGGGCATGGTTGGCGCTGCGATAATGACGGACTTTCTCGTTAGAGGGATTGGCCCAACGGTTGGGGGCGCCCCGGTTCCCGGG
>URIA01000060.1 GCA_900547765.1 uncultured Collinsella sp.
CAAGGGTTATACCCTAAGAGCAAACCACCCCTTTTAGGGGTGGTTTTGATTAAAGACTTCAGCCCGTGTGTCGCGTGCAGTGCGGCGCGTCGGAAACCGCCAGATACGCGGTCGGCGCCAACGGCCTGAACGAGGCAGCGGTCGGGGTGCATTCGGGAGCAGCTGAGCTTCGAGTAGGGTTAACCTAATTCGACCGCTTGCGGATGCATTTCAACCTTTGGCGCCTTGCCCATCTTGGGCGAGGCGCTTTTTTATCGCCGCATCGGCCCCAGGTATACAATGAAATCCGACTGCTGTTTCGATGAAGGGAGGCGCGTGCCCGGACGCACCAAGCGAGCCGCCATCGTCTCGTTTACGCTCATGCTCCTTGTTGCCGCCTGTGTGGCCGCCCTGACGTATACCGTTCGAAGCAGTTCTTCCTCCTCGAATGAAGCCGACAAAGACCTCCCGGTACTCAAAATCGGCGTTACGGATAACGACCCCTATGTGTATGTCGATACCACGGGCGATTACGCCGGTATCGATATCGACATCGCCCGCGAGGCCTGCAGGCGCGCGGGGCTCAAACCACAGTTTGTCGATATTGACTGGAACGATCGCGACCGGCTGCTCAAAAACGGTGATATCGATTGCCTGTGGTGTGATTATTCTCCCTGTTATCGCGAGGATAAGTATTACTGGACCGAGCCGTATCTAACCGTGACGGTTTCGGTTGTCGCCAAGAAAACGAGTGGCATCAAGTCCTTGGCGCATCTCGATGGAAGCAAGACCATCGCGGTGATTGCGGGCTCGGTGAGCGAACGCCGATTGCTCGCAGGGGATCTGGAAATCTCGCCGGACGTGCAAATCAAATCGTATGGTTCTGCCGAGCTCTGCAAAGCCGCCCTCGCCAAAGGGTATGTTGACTGTTGGATGGCGGACGTTCAATCGCTTGATCGACTCGTCGCCCAGTATCCCGGCGTTTATCGTGTGTTTGCCGACAACGTTATGACGGTTGACCTGGGCGTTGCATTTGATGTTGCCTATGAGGGAGAGTGCGTCAAAAACCTCAATACCGCGCTGTTCGACATGGATCGAGACGGCACGATAGAGCGCATTGTGGACAATTACAAGGCAGGAGCGACGACGGGCGGGCAAGGAGCGGAATCATGACAAATGACAAGCACCGCTTGCGTCGAAAGACTCTGACCGTCATAGCTGTCGGCGTTATTGTCAGCGCTGTCTTATTAGGCCTGTTGTATGCGGTTGGAACCCATCGCTGCCTCGAAAAAACGCTTGGGTTTGGCCAAGAAACCATGGTGTTTTTGGAAAACGCTTGCGAAAAATATGACCGGTACGAACAGGGGAGAAAAATCGAGGCGACGCACGATTTGCTCGCCGCGGTCGAATCGTTTGCGACGTTCCTGTCCTCTGATCGCGTTGAGGTTAACAACGACCTTATCGAGCAATTTGTCCATGCCGAGAACCTTTCGGGGTTGATGGTCATGGACTCCGACGGTCATATGGCCGCCCACTACGACATCGATGGTCGCGATCCGCTCATGTTGTGGCGAGAGGAGCTGGCATGTTCGCCGGTCACATCGATGTATCAAGGTTCCAAAGTGTCCTACTCAACTGTCGTCGAGCGCCGTGGTGTTGTGTTTGCCGTCTGTGCTGTTCCGTATGGCGACGGCATTGCCCTGGCATACCGCTCATTTGTTCCCGATACGGCGGATGACTATTCATATGCCATAGCCGACGTGCTTTCGAACAACACCTTCCACCAGGGCCCCACGGTGCTTGTTATGGAGGATGCGGAGATTGTCTCATCCAACAGCACCGATGCCGATGTGTCGCTCGCTCGACTCCTCACCAGTACAGGAGTTGAATGGAAAGAAGATGGCCTGACGCGCATCGAATATCGAGGAGACAAATGGTACGCCGTACGTGCGGCATACAAGGACTACCGCCTGTTTGCGCTATATCCCAAATCTGAGGTCATGTCTGACAGGATTTCATTTGTCGCCGTCGGCGTCTTGGTGTGCCTCGCGTTTTGGGTCGTGGTGCTGTTGGCTCGAAATATCGTTGACCACCGCAATTTGGTCGAAAAGGATAAACAGCTCGGCATTATCAATGCCATAAGCGCCATCTACGATTCGACCTTCCTTTTGCATCTCGACACCCTCGAGATCGAGGGAATCAATATGTCGCCGGCGATAGCGAAGATATTCGCCGAGCACAACGAGGCATATGACTTTATGGACACAGTCTGCCGGGATATCGTGAGCCCCGAAAGCCGCGAAGCGGTTGTGGGACTCGTAGATATAAGTACGCTTCGTGAACGTATGGAGGGCGTACCATACTTGGCTGCCGAGGTGCGAGATTGTCGAGGCGCTTGGTACTCGCTACAGGTTGTCCCCCAGCATCGCGATGAGCAAGGCCGGCTGGAGTCGGTTGTCGTGGCGACGCACAACATATCGATGGTCAAGCATGCCGAGGAGCTGTCATACCAAGATAAACTGACGGGGCTTCGCAACCGCAACTATCTTGAATCGCGTGGAGATAGCCTGGTAAACGAGGACTTGCCGGTGAGCGTGATTATGGTGGACTGTAATTATCTCAAGCGGACCAACGACATCTATGGTCACGAGATGGGGGATGAGCTGCTGCGACGGACGGCGTCCGTGCTGCGGCGGGTGGCTGGTGCGGATTACCTGCCGATGCGCGTTGGCGGCGACGAGTTTTTGCTGGTTTGCCCCCATACTGATAACGAGTCTGCGCTCGGGCTGGAACAGGACCTTCGTCTCGGTCTTGCCGCGGTAAGCGATGAGACCCTGACGGTCAGCGCATCGATTGGCGTGGCGACCGTCGAGACGGCTGGAAATACGCTGGCCGATGTATATCGCGTCGCCGACCACAATATGTATCGTGAGAAGCGCATGGTCCACGTACAGGGTGCGGACTGCTAATCTTGCCCCCACCAGTCCAAGCATCGTAGGATGTTGAATCGGTGCTTGCGATAATAAGTCGGTCCAGGCGGGGATAATAGACGTCTGAAATTTCTTTCTGAGAGGGGATCTCAATGATTAGTTTTGACTACAAGCCTCAGGGTGTATGCTCTCGCAATATTCACCTCAATCTCTCTGACGATGGCAGCAAGGTGCTGGGCGTCGAGTTTACTGGCGGCTGCGATGGCAACCTCAAGGCCATCTCCAGGCTGGTCGAGGGCGCTCCCGCCGATCGCGTAATCGAGGTTCTCGCCGGCAATACCTGCGGTATGAAAAAGACCTCTTGCGCCGATCAGCTTACGCGCGCTATCGAGGCCGCTCGCACAGAGATCGCCTAATGAGCATCGCTGATCGCTTTAAGAATGGAATAACGCGTCGAGGTTTTGTGCTGGGTGGCGCCGCTACTGGTGCTGCTGCCGTACTGGCCGGTTGCTCGAAAAAAACGGGCACGAGTGATGACGCCGCTGGCGAGCCGCAGGTTATCAAGGACGATTCGAAGATTGTTTCGATCACTGATGAGTACGAAGCTGTTGATATCGATCTTGAGCCCGCGGCCTCGTGGACGCTGCCGCTGGGCACGCTGCTGTACTACTGCGATGGCGACTACGCTGCCGCGATGATGGCGCCTGCTTCTGCCCTGCATGCCAATACGCTTGGTGTGCTCAACCTGGGCGATGGCTCGCTTACCACACTTATTGAGGATCCCATTGAGGGAACCGGTTATGCGTTTTACGACGTTCGCGCGGGTGATGGCGTGTTCGCGTGGGTCGAGATGAACTTCGCCAATGCGTCTTGGAAACTCTATGCGCAAAACCTTGCAGGCTCCTCCCTTACCGGCAACGCTGTCGAGCTCGACCGCGGTGGCGAAAACTACGATCCGCCGCTCTTCACGGCGTATGGGTCGTCGGTCATCTGGTATAAGATGCCTTCGTCTGGCGGCACCAAGACGAGTAACGATTCGTACTGCTACCGTCAGTCGCCCAGCGAGTCCAAGCCTGAGACTATTTGGAAGTCGACGGGCCGCTTCGCATCCGCCCCGCGTGTGAGCGACGGCATCCTGACCATCTCGCCCCGTGTACACAATGATGAGGGCGTCTATTACGGTATGACGGCGATCGACCTGACTGACGGCAACAACACGAAGCGGGCTCAGCTGGTGCTTCCTTCGTCGGTTTCGCCTTTCGAGGCCGTGTATATGGGAGACACCTTCGTGTTCTCCATTGAGGCGACGTATAGCGGTGTGGGCAGCCTGGGCAATATGGGCACCTATATCGGTAACGAGGGCGGGCCGTACCTCTTCCTTTCGCGTGAGCCGCTCGCGTGCGCTGCGGGAAGGAAAAACAAATACCTGGTTAAAGTTCAGGCGTCGCATTTTTTGATTGACACTTCGGCTAAGACCTACGGCTCGCTTCTGTCGCCCGACCGAGCCTTGGAGTATGGCGATTATCCTGCTACGGCGGGTAAATCGAGCTCGTTCTTAACGTACGCAACGGTGCGTAACAGCCAGGGAATTCCCGAGACGGTTACCGCTCGCTTGTTCTCTCTTTAGTCTCCGAGGGGTTAAAAAGGCGTCGACAGGGGAATAAGCGCGTTGTGACTATGAGTACCGCCCGCCGAGCTATCGCACCCATGCGATGCCCGGTGGGCTCAGGTGCGTTAAAATGAGCTTGTTCTTAGCTAATTGAGACAGGGGGGCCGTGTTATGGCTTCAGATGCAAAAAAGATTCTGCTGGTCGAGGACGAGAAGGCAATCCGTGATGCTGTCGCTGCCTATCTCGAGCGCGAGGGCTATTGGGTCGTGGGCGTGGGCGACGGCCAGTCCGCTATCGAGGAGTTCGAGAAGCATCAGTTCGACCTGGTCGTGCTCGACCTCATGCTCCCTAAGATTCCCGGCGAGCGCGTTTGCCGCACCATTCGCGATACCTCGGATGTCCCCATCATTATGCTGACGGCCAAGGGCGAGATCGAGGACCGTATTATCGGCCTCGAGCTCGGCGCCGACGACTACCTGATCAAGCCGTTCTCGCCGCGCGAGCTTGTCGCGCGCGTGCGCGCCTTGTTCCGCCGTGCCCACCAGGCCGATGAGCCGGCCGTCGAGGTGCTCGACTTTGGCGATCTGGTCATTGATATCTCGGGCCACAAGATTTTGGTCGAGGGCAAGGAAGTCGACCTGACGGCTTCCGAGTTCAAGCTGCTCACCACGCTTGCCCGTCACCCCGGCCGCGTCTACAACCGCATGGAGCTGGTCGAGAAGGTGCTCGGCTACGACTTTGAGGGTTACGAACGCACCATCGACAGCCACGTGAAGAACCTTCGCGCCAAGCTGGGCGACGACCCCAAGAAGCCCAAGTGGCTCTACACCGTCCACGGTGTCGGCTACCGCTTCGAGGCTCCGACCAAGACCGATAAGTCGGACGAGAAATAAAGGAAATCACATATGACACCTGCGCGCTTTGAAATCGGGCAAAAGCATAAGCAGGAGAACGAGGCGGGTTCCAAGGCTAGTTGGAACACGCCTCGTTCCGATTCACGGCCAACGATGAGCTATCCCTCGCGCATGGCCCTGGCTTTTGCCCTGACATCGCTCATGACGGTATTGGTGCTGGTGGGCGTAGTCTCCGTTGTATGGGGCACGGTTTTTACGGATTACACGCGCTCCAATATTGTCGAAATCGCCAATTCCGCTGCCGAAAAGTTGGCAACGTCATATGAGGAAAATGGTTCTTGGACCGCGGGGGAGCTGCGTACGGTCGCGACATCGAGTTTGGTGTCCGACGATCTTGGTATGCAGGTTGTCAATAAAAAGGGCGTCATCGTCTACGACGACTCGTGGCCCTCGGCAAGCGCTACTGCCGATGTACGCGAAAATCAGGCGACAACCGACGGTGCGAGCGGAAAGAAGGCGTCGCACAGCCCAGTCTCGTCTGCTCCCACCGATTCCAATAGTGTTGCCAACGTTGAGATCGTGACGTCCTCCGGCGAGCACGTGGGTCAGGTCAAATTGTGGGCGATTGGCTCCGATGCCCTGCTCACCAAGGCAGACTCAGCATTCAGAGAGAAGACCTTTAACGCCATGGCCCTTGCCGCGGTTGTGGCCGTCTGCATCTCGGTCGTTATCGGAGCGCTCATGTCGCGCATGCTCACCAAGCCGATTCATCGTATTACCAGCACCGCCAAGCAGATTCGCGATGGAGACCTGTCCGCTCGTACGGGCTTGCGCGGCGATGATGAGATCGATCAGCTGGGAGAGACCTTCGACGAGATGGCCACCTCACTCGAAAAGGATATGAAGCACGAGAAGCGCCTGACCTCTGATGTTGCCCACGAGCTGCGCACGCCGCTCATGGCCATGCTGGCAACGGTCGAGGCCATGCAAGATGGTGTGTATCCCACCGACGACGAACACCTGGAGACAGTCGCATCCGAGACGCGTCGTCTGGCCCGTCTGGTGCAGCAGATGCTCGACCTGTCGCGCATGGAAAACAGTACCGCGCCGCTCAACCTGGAGCCGGTGGATATGGTGCCGTTTGTGCGTTCGATTGTGAATGGCCAGGAGCGCCTGTTTGCCGACCGTGACCTGCGTTTGCGCTTTGCAGATGAGACGCAGGGCCACGATGACGTTGTCGAGGCAGATCCCGACATGATCACGCAATGCGTCATCAACCTCTTGAGTAACGCCATGCGCTATACCCCCGAGGGGGGTTGGGTCGTGGTGTCGGTGCTCAGCGACCGCAAGCACGTCGATATCGCGGTTTCGGATACGGGCATCGGTATCGCCAAGGATGATTTGTCGCGCATCTTCGGTCGTTTTTGGCGTGCCGACGCCAGTCGCGCCCGCGAGGCGGGTGGCCTGGGCGTGGGCCTCGCCGTGACCAAGCAGATTGTCGAGCGTCATCACGGCTACATATCCGTGGAGTCGGAGCTTGGAAAGGGTACGACTTTTACGATTCATCTGCCTCGCGAGCACACGGCGGACGCGGCATCTACTACAATGGAACACTAGCTTTTCGCTACTCGGTGAAGGAGGGGTTTCGTCCCTGCCGCTCCGAGTTTGCGAAAACGTGCGGGAAAGAACCCGCATTACTGTCGTATTTTGGTAAGGAGTGACTCACGTGACTACGATGGAGCGTCGTCCGGATTCCCGTGGCAAGGTTCGTGATATTTACGATGCCGGTGAAAACCTGCTGATGGTCGCCACCGACCGCATTTCTGCGTTCGACTTTATTCTCCCCGACGAGATTCCGTTTAAGGGAGAGGTGCTCAACCGCATCTCGGCATTCTGGTTCGATAAGTTTGCCGACATCGTTCCCAACCACCTCGTCTCCATCGACCCGGCGGATTTCCCCGAGGAGTTTGCCGAGTATCGTGACTACCTCGCAGGCCGCGCCATGCTGGTCAAGAAGGCGCAGACGATTCCTATCGAGTGCATCGTCCGCGGCTATCTGACCGGTTCGGGCAAGAAAACCTACGACGAGAACGGCACCGTCTGCGGCATTCAGCTGCCCGAGGGCCTGACCGAGGCCTCCAAGCTTCCCGAGCCGCTGTTCACGCCGTCCACGAAGGCCGAGATCGGCGACCACGACGAGAACATTTCGTTCGAGCGCTGCTGCGAGATCGTGGGTGAGGATATCGCCACGCAGATTCGCGACCTGTCCCTCAAGATTTACAAGGCCGCTGCCGAGTATGCCGCGACTCGAGGCATCATCATCGCCGACACCAAGTTCGAGTTCGGTGTCATCGATGGCAAGGTTACGCTGATCGACGAGTGCCTCACGCCCGACTCCAGCCGTTTCTGGCCCGCCGCCAGCTACGAGGAGGGCAAGATTCAGCCCAGCTACGACAAACAATTCGTCCGCAATTGGCTTAAAGCCAACTGGGATATGACGGGGGAGACCCCGCACCTGCCCGCCGAGGTCATCGATGGCACGTCCGAGCGCTATCGCGAGGCCTTCCAGATCATCACGGGCTCCCAGTTCACAAGCATGAAGGAGAACGCATAAGTGAGTACCCGTAGCGCCACGAACAAGCGCACGCAATCCCACGAAGTTACCGGGGTTGCGCGCAAGTCTGCCGCATCTGCTAAGCCCGCCCGCCAAGCAGCGAGCTCCGTTCGCGTCGTGCCGGCTTCGTCTAAGGCACGCCGCAAAGAGCTCGAGAAGGGCGAGAACCTCGAGGGCCTCTCTAAAGAGGAGAAGCGCGCCCGCAAGGCTAAGCAGCGCGCCAAGGAGGACCGCATCTATACGGTGTCGAATATCCTCCTTAAGCAGGACGAGGACTACACCAAGCGCCGCCGTATTTGGTGGGCTGTGCTCGCTATCGGCATGGTACTCGTCGTGGCAATTTGGGCTTCGCTCTACTTCGCTCCCGGCGGTACGGTGTCCAGTCCTGTTCAGATGGTCGGCATCGTTTTGTCCTATGTCATCATCCTGGGTGACTTTATCTACGACTTCGTTCGTATTCGTCCCTTGCGCAACATGTACCGCGCGCAGGCCGAGGGCATGTCCGAGAACAAGCTCAACGCTCTTATCGAGCGCTCGGCTGCCGAGGAGGACAAGAAGGACTCCAAGAAGAAGTAGCGTTTGTATCCATACATATCGCTAAGATATAAGGCGCGTCGTTTTAGCGGCGCGCCTTTTTACTGTTCTATAGATAGATGGAGTGGCACATGATTCGAGCTGCCCTGACGGTCGAAGAAGCTCTGGAGGGCATGAAGGCCCTGGAGCCCAAGATTAAAAACTATGCGCGCCTGGTTGTCCGCAAGGGCGTAAACGTCAAGCCCGGCCAGGAGGTTGTCGTTCAGTCTCCGGTCGAGTGCGCGCCCTTTGCCCGCGTGGTGGTTGCGGAGGCTTATGCCGCCGGCGCTGGCCACGTGACGGTCATTTGGGCCGATGATGCCGTGACGAGGCTCACGTACGAGCATGTCGAGAAAAGCTATTTTGAGCAGACGCCCGAGTGGAAGCGCCTGCAGCTGGATTCCCTGGCCCAGGACGGCGCCTGCTTTATCTTTATCGAGGGTGCGGACCCTGCCGCCCTTAAGGGCATCGATCCCGCCAAGCCTGCTGCAGCTTCTAAGGCAAGGAATACGCAGTGCAAGGTCTTCCGCCGTGGACTGGACTACAACATCAACCCGTGGTGCATCGCTGGCGCTCCGGTCGTGGCATGGGCGCGCGAGGTGTTCCCGGGAGACGCCGATGAGGTTGCAATCTATAAGCTGTGGAATGCGATTCTGCACACCGCTCGCGCCGATGGCCAGGACCCGGAGAGCGACTGGGAGCTTCATGACGCAGCGTTCGAAAAGAACTTGCGCTTCCTGAACGACAATCGTTTTGACCGGCTGCATTACACCTCGGCAAATGGAACCGATCTGACGATTGGCATGACGAAGGGTCACGAGTGGGCCGGTGGCAAGGGCAAGACGCCCGATGGACACCCCTTCTTCCCCAACATCCCCACCGAGGAGGTTTTCACCTCGCCCGATCGCATGCGCGCCGACGGTATCGTGTACTCGGCCATGCCGCTCATCCACCACGGTAACAAGGTTGACGATTTTTGGATTAAGTTCGAGGGCGGCCGCGTGGTGGACTACGACGCCCGCGTGGGCAAGGCAACGCTCGCAAGTATCATCGATACTGACGAGGGCGCTGCTCACCTGGGAGAGGTCGCGCTCATTTCCAAGAACACGCCGATCCGCGAAAGTGGCGTTCTGTTCTATGACACGCTCTATGACGAGAACGCCAGCTGTCATCTTGCGCTGGGAGTCGGCTTCCCCGAATGCATCGAGGGTGGATATGATATGTCCAAAGAGGAGCTCCTGGAGCATGGCGTTAACGTCTCGAGCACGCATGTCGACTTTATGATTGGCACGGACGATATCGATATTACGGGCATTACGCCTGATGGACGTGAAGTTGTGATTTTCCAGAACGGCCAATGGAGTTGGGAATAGTCCCAGACCGTGGTACAATGCCACCCGCGGGCCGTTAGCTCAGCTGGCAGAGCAGGGGACTTTTAATCCCAAGGTCCAGGGTTCGAACCCCTGACGGCCCACCATAGAATAGAAAGCGATCGACTCCGGTTGGTCGCTTTTTTGTTGCGAAGGCATGGGTTCGACCCGTTTCTCTTTATATATAAGAACGCTTGGCGAACAAAACCTGCCTTTTACCGACGGGAAACAAATAGCTGATGCTTTTGGAGTAAAGTGGCGCTCCAGAGATGACCGATGCCTTAACACCTATAAACCAGCTGGTCATCGCCAATATCAGAAGCTGCTGCTTCGAATATGGCCTCAGTGAAGTAACTGAGGGTTCTATTCATTTGTGAACAAAATATGGAGTGCGTGATTCCCGCCCGCGGGGGCCCTCCGGTCTGGCAATATATCTCCTTGCCGCGCGGCCCGGTGGAACCGGATGAGCCGCAAAGCGTGCACCTTGAGAACCGGATACTGCGAGGATGGACACTTACTTCAGTGTCGCA
>URIA01000061.1 GCA_900547765.1 uncultured Collinsella sp.
CACGAGCGGGGGCTCCTGTCGTTTCCGTGCCCCTGGATTGGGTCATAGTGTCTGTTGGTTGCGCAACATCAACAAATAAAAACGGCTCAAATCCTGATTTGGATTTGAGCCGTTTGTCGTTACTGCCCGGGTTCTTCGACTTTATCGATGGCCCAGGTGGATCCGAGGCCACCGGTGGTGTTGCGGCGGATGCGCACGGTGACTTCGTGGCGCTCGCCGGCCTGCGTGTAGCGCAGGGGGAAGCTTGCGCGGTTTCGCGCGGCCTCGATGGTACCGCGCTCGCGGGCGATCCAGTAGTACTCGCCGACGATGCCGAGCGTGTCGGCGCCGTAGGGGAGATAGGTCGACAGCTGGTGCAGAAGCGGGCCGGGGCAGAAGATCTCGGTTGCGAAATCGACGGGGAAGTCCTCGGGGATGGCGGGCGCTACGGGTGCGGGGATCGGTACCATCGCCGGTGCGAAGGCCTGCTCATTGACGGGCGTCACCTCGACGACGGGCATGGGTTCGGTGCCGAGCACTGATTCGATGCCCACTTTCGGCATTGCCGCGGAATCTGCAGTCTCGACGATAGCGGGTGCGTCTGCGGTCGCGGTGTCGAGCTCAACTTGCGGGGCGTTCTCGTTCTCGACGCTCGACTTTGCCTCGATGGGCGTGGATGCCATGGTGGTGATGCCGGCGTTGGCGTTCTCGGGGTCATAGACGACCGTGAGCGAGATGGCGGGCTGCGGCGTCTCGGGCTCCGGCGCCGACTCGGTAGCGCCTTGATCGGCGGGCTCGTCGGACTGGTCGTCCTCGGCCTCGTTGCCAAAGACATCGCTGTTTTGGAACGCAGGCGTCTCGGGTTGGTCAGCGGCTTCTTCGGTTGTCGACTTGGGCGCTTCGTTGAGCTCCACAGTGGCTTCCTGCTCGGATATGACTTCGGGATCGGTCGTGGCGGCGATTCCGGTTTCGGCTTCTGCCGTTACCTCAATAGCGACTTCGATCTCTGTCTCGGGCTCGGGTTCCGGCGCGGCTTCAACCATGGCTTCGGGCTCGGGACGCTTAACGTGCTTGGGACGCACGGCCTTGAGGTCCTTCTCGCCGCGCTTTTTCTTTTTGTAGGACTGCTTGGCTCCCTTGGCTGCCTTGGGCTTGTCCTCGCCCTTGGCAAGGGCGGCATCCCAGGCCTCGTTGGCGATGACGGTGGCATACAGACGGCCGCCCTTAAAGACGGTCAGCTTAATGCAGTCGTCGAGCTCTTCGAGCAGCTCGCGCGTGGACTCGAAGCCCAGATCATAAGCGGTCATGTCGCCGACGGCGAGCGCCTCCTCGACCTGTGTCATAAACGTTTGCTTGCCGCATCCAATCGCATCGCGCAGCAGGCGATACAGATAGATGTGGTTGCCCAGCGAAAGCGTGGGCCTAACTATTGTCTTGCTCATGGCAAATCTCCTCTTTACACATGTAAAGCATCTTACCATCGCATGGCGTTCGCCATAGCGGCGCCCAAGGCAAACGGGCGCGAACCGCTTTCGATTCGCGCCCGTTGTACAGGTCGGTTATCTATGAGAGGCAAATGTGCTTAGTTGCCCGATGCCGTGCCTTGGCTCGAGTTGTCAGATGCCGTGCCGGACGCGGTTCCGCTCGAGCTGTTCGAGCTGTTGGTGTTGCTGCTGTCTGCTGTGCCCGTTCCCGAAGCGGTGTCGCTCGTCTGGCCGCCCGTGCTTGGCTGCGAACCGTCAGTCGTTTGGCTTGAGTCGGTCGTGCCGGACGGCGTGCTACTGCTGGCCGTAGAGGAATCGGTGCCCTGCGATTGGCTTTGGGTGTTCGAGGACGAATCGGCAGAGGTAGAACTGTCTTGCGTGCCGTCCGCCTGTGCCTGCTGATCTTGCGACTGGGTGTTGCCATTTGCATCGCTCTCGGTCGTGCGCGACGAAAGGATTGGCTCGGGGCGCTCGCCCAGACCCTCACCGGCGGTGGTGATAAGGATGGCGCCGGTGCAGGCGATGACCGCGACGATGGCGATAGCGATCGAGAAGACGATGACCTTCTTTTGCGTCTGGCTGCGCTCGGCTGCCGCCTTGGCTCGCAGGCTGTTGGGGGCGACGCGCGCCGTGGTCGCGCATCCCGCAACCTGGCGCATCTCCTGCGTGGTCGCGGCGCCACCTAGGTGCTCCTCGACATTGGGTTCAACGGGCTCGTAGGCGCCGGTAGGGTAGTCGACAGCGGCATGCGTACCCTTAATTGCTTCGGCGCTGGCGGAGATAAAGTGGCGATAGACCTGCGAGGACACAACGGTGATGACCGAGCTCACGGCGGCACCAATTACTGAACCAGCGATACCAATCTTGGAGGCAAGCGCCACGCTCGTGGCGGCAGCTGCGGCGCCGGCGATGATCTGGGGAATGGAAATGTCGTCGAACAGGCCCTTTTTGGGCGCGATGGCCATGGTCTGTCCGATGGAATGGTTTTCGTGCACGCCGTTGTTGAGCGATGCCGGCGTCATGACGCGCGTGCGCGGCGCGTCGGTGTACTTGGTTGTCATACGGGGTCCTCCCGGTGTAAATCTGCTTCGTTTCGTGTAGCCATCAGGGTACCCACCAGATGTGAATCGTACGTGACATTTAACAGATACCATCAACTCATCAATAGCTCACCAAGTTGGTGGGATGCGGTTACACCCGGCGGTTGAACTACAATAGGGCTTGCTAATTGTTGTGAATGGCGTCTACGCACGGGAGCATTCTTATGAATCTTCACCTTTCTCAGTCTGATGGCTTTTTGCGTGTGGCGGCGGCGTCGCCGCGGATTCGCGTGGCCGATGTCGAGGGCAATGCCGAGGTTGCGCTGGCGGCTGTTCGCGATGCTGCCGAGCGCGGCGTTCGCGCGCTGGTGTTGCCCGAGCTTAATCTGACTGGCTATACCGCGGCTGATCTGTTCCATAATCGCACGCTGCTGCATGCCTGCGAGGCTGCTCTGGTGCATATCCTCGACGAGACTCGTGAGCTGCCGATTGTCTTTACCATCGGTCTTCCCGTTGCAGTTGCCGAGAATATCTACAACTGCGCCGCCGTGTGCTGCGCGGGCGAGCTTTTGGGCCTTACGGCCAAGAAGTATCTGCCCAACTATGGCGAGTTCTATGAGCGCCGTTGGTTTGCTCCGGCGCCTGCGGATCCCGTGTGGGTTGAATTTGCCGGTCAGGGTCCGGTTCCGCTGGGTTCGGGGCTTGTCTACCGTTGCTGTGATGAGGGCGCCGAGGACCTGGTGCTGGGCGTTGAGGTCTGTGAGGACCTGTGGGTGCCGGCGCCCCCTTCGACCGAGATGGCGCTTGCCGGTGCCACGGTGATTCTCAACCCGTCGGCCTCGGACGAGATTATCGGTAAGGCAGATTACCGCCGCAGCCTAATCTCCAATCAGAGCGCGCGCCTGTACTGCGCCTATGCCTACGCGGACGCGAGCGAGGGCGAGTCCACGACCGACATGGTCTTTGCGGGCGAGAACCTCGTCTACGAAAACGGCTCCAAGCTCGCCGCGACCAAACTGCTTACCTGCGATATGGCCATCGCCGACGTTGACCTTGACCGCCTGGTTGCCGAACGCCGTCGCTCGACGACGTGGACGCGCACCGACGATGCTCCGGAGGCCACGACCGTTGAGCTTTCGTTTGAGGGCGTGCTGGCCGAAGAACCTGTCCTGCGCGATGCCTGCGATATCGACCGCGTTTTCCCGCGCGCGCCCTTTGTGCCGGTCGACCATGGTGACCTGGCCGAGCGTTGCGAGACCATCCTCGACCTGCAGACCGCCGGCCTCAAGACCCGCCTTGCCCATACGGGTACCAAGGCTGCAGTCATTGGTCTTTCGGGCGGCTTGGACTCCACACTAGCGCTGCTTGTGACCGTGCGTGCCTTCGATGCACTGGGGTTGCCGCGCACGGGTATCACGGCCGTGTCCATGCCTGGCTTTGGCACGACGCACCGCACTAAGTCCAATGCCGAGTCGCTCGCTCGTGACTTGGGTGTGAGCTTCCGCGAGGTCTCGATCCATGCTGCCGTGGAGCAGCACTTTAAGGATATCGAGCATGATCCGACCGTGCAGGACGTGACCTACGAGAACAGCCAGGCGCGCGAGCGTACGCAGATTCTGATGGATCTGGCCAACCAGGCTGGCGGCTTTGTCATCGGCACGGGCGACCTGTCGGAGCTGGCGCTCGGCTGGGCTACCTACAACGGCGACCACATGAGCATGTACGCCGTCAACGCGAGCGTGCCCAAGACGCTTGTGCGCCATCTGGTGCGCTATGCCGCCGATGTCTTTGGCGGGCGCATTGCCGAGGTCTTGCTCGATATCCTCGATACGCCGGTGTCCCCCGAGCTTCTGCCGCCCACGGGCGACGGCGAGATTGCGCAGAGGACCGAGGATTTGGTGGGCCCGTATGAGCTTCACGACTACTTCCTCTACTACCTGCTGCGTTTTGGCTTTGAGCCTGGCAAGATTTACCGCATGGCGCTCAAGAGCTTCAAGGGCGTCTACGACGCTAAGACCGTCCACACGTGGCTACGTACGTTCTACCGTCGCTTCTTTGCCCAGCAGTTTAAGCGCAGCTGCCTGCCCGATGGTCCCAAGGTGGGCTCGGTGACGCTCAGCCCGCGCGGCGATTGGCGTATGCCGAGTGACGCTAGCTCGCGTCTGTGGCTTGCGCAGATCGACGCGCTCAATCCAGTTGACTAAGGTTGGCTAAATTGAACCAATACGGGGGTTGCAAGCGTTACACTTTTGCAATCTGATGGCCCGTATCGCGCGGCGCTCTTGTCGGAGCGCCGCGTTTTTTATATCGAAAGGTGGCACCATGCAGGCATCGCAGCGTCTCGACCGCTTTGGCGCGGAGGTCTTCGCCTCGCTCAACAACAAGCTTCTCGCGCTGAAGGCTCAGGGCAAGACCATTTACAACATGAGCGTGGGCACGCCCGACTTTAAGCCGTACGATCACGTGGTCGAGGCGCTCACGCAGGCGGCCCAAGATCCCGAGATGTGGAAGTATGCCCTGCGCGACCTGCCCGAACTCAAGCAAGCCGTGTGCGATTACTATGAGCGCCGCTTTGGCGTTTCGGGCATTACGCCGTCCATGGTGCAGTCGTGCAGCGGCACGCAGGAGGGCGTGGGTCATTTGGGCCTGGCCCTGCTCGATCCGGGTGACACCATTTTGGTTCCCGATCCGTGCTACCCGGTCTTTGAGGCGGGTGCCAAGATTGCCGATGCCAGGCTCGAGTACTATCCGCTGGTTGCCGAGCACAATTACCTGCCCTATGTGGCGGGTATCGATCCCGAGGTGGCCGATCGTGCCAAGTACATGATCGTGTCGCTGCCCGCGAACCCGGTGGGTTCGGTGGGCACGCCCGAGGTCTACGAGGAGATCATCACTTTCGCCCGCGAGCACGACCTGCTCATCGTTCACGACAACGCATACTCCGACATCGTGTTTGACGGCGAGCCCGGCGGCAGCTTCTTGCAGTATCCCGGTGCGCTTGAGGTGGGCGTGGAGTTCTTCTCGCTTTCCAAGTCGTTTAACGTCACCGGTGCCCGCATCGGCTTTTTGGTCGGTCGCGAGGATGTGGTCTCGGCCTTTGCCAAGCTGCGTGGTCAGATCGACTTTGGTATGTTCTTCCCGATTCAGAAGGCCGCCATCGCGTGCCTGAACGGTCCGCGCGATGAGGTCGAGGCGCAGCGTCTGAAGTACCAGGAACGCCGCGATGCCCTGTGCGACGGTCTTGAGGGCCTGGGCTGGGAGCGTCCCAACGCGCATGGCTCTATGTTTGTGTGGGCCAAGCTTCCCGGTGGTCGCACCGATTCCATGGCGTTTTGCGAGGAGCTTATGGAGAAGGCCGGCGTTGTGGTGACGCCGGGCGCGAGCTTTGGTCCTTCGGGCGAGGGGCACGTGCGCATGGCGCTGGTCTTGCCGCCCGACCAGATTGCTTTGGCTGTCGAGGCCATTCGCGAGGCGGGCCTGTATTAGAAAGGTATTTCGGCTCGTCAATAGCTCGAAACCGATTTCGTGCAGTTATTTTACGATTTCTGCAAACAATTTCGGTAAACGGTCGATTTTTGGCTGCGAATAGGAGCATAATCAAAGTCCCGATTGGATGTATTGGGATTACGGCAAGCCGCCCGGGTCGTTCCCGGGCGGCTTGCTTGTGGAGAGAGATGGGAGTTTCTAATGGTTAACGAGAAGAAGGTCGCTATTGTCGGCTGCGGTTTCGTCGGTTCGTCTTCGGCGTTCGCGCTGATGCAGAGCGGTCTGTTCTCCGAGATGGTCCTCATCGACGTGGACAAGAACCGCGCCGAGGGTGAGGCCCTGGATATCGCGCACGGCATGACGTTTGCCGAGCCGATGAAGATCTACGCCGGCGATTATTCCGATGTCGCCGACGCCGCCATGATCGTCGTCACCGCTGGCGCTGCCCAGAAGCCCGGTGAGACCCGTCTGGACCTGGTCAACAAGAACGTCAACATCTTTAAGTCCATCATTCCCGAAATTAAGAAGTCTGGCTTCGACGGCATTCTGCTCATTGTCTCCAACCCGGTCGATGTTCTGACCTATGCCGCCATCAAGATGTCCGGCCTGCCCGAGGGCCATGTCATCGGCTCCGGCACCGTGCTCGACACTGGCCGTCTGCAGCAGATGCTTGGTGCCCACGTCGAGGTCGACCCGCGCGATGTCCAGGCCTATGTCATGGGTGAGCACGGCGACTCTGAGTTTGTCGCTTGGTCCAGCGCCCAGGTTGCCGGCGTGCCGCTGAACACTTTCTGCGAGCTTCACGGTCATCTGGAGCATGAGGCTGCCGAGAAGCGCATCGCCGAGGACGTCAAGAACTCCGCCTACACCATCATCGAGAAGAAGCACGCCACCTACTATGGCGTCGCCATGGCCGTCAAGCGCATCTGCACCGCCGTCATGCGCGATGAGCAGACCGTTCTGCCCGTCTCCTCGCTCATGGTGGGCGAGTATGGCCTGTCCGATCTTGCCATCTCCATGCCGACGGTCGTTGGCCGCGACGGCGTCGTCTGTCGCGTCCCCGTGCCGCTGAACGATGACGAGCAGCATGAGCTCACCGCCTCCGCCAAGGCCCTCAAGGACATCATCGACAGCGTCGACTTCTCCTGCTAAATCAAGCTCGCTAGAGCGAAAAGCTACAATGAAGGCGTCCGGGTCCACACGGCCCGGGCGCCTTTTTGGTGCAAAGTAACCTGACCCCAATGCACCATAGTTGATGGGAGGGCCATGTCGGATTCGCCTAATTTTTTGACATATGCCCAGACGGTGTTTGATCCGTTTGAGGAGCGGTCGTTCTGCGCGGTGGATAGCCTGGTCTTTGCGTGGTTGTCCTATTTACGTTTGCCGGGTGATATGGCGGAGCTGACGAACTGGCAGGGCCTAGACGTACGCGAACTGCTGCGTGCCGAGTGCTACC
The DNA here is from genome assembly GCA_900547765.1 of uncultured Collinsella sp. Classification (GTDB taxonomy): domain Bacteria; phylum Actinomycetota; class Coriobacteriia; order Coriobacteriales; family Coriobacteriaceae; genus Collinsella. The sequence continues at coordinate 7,446 of URIA01000061.1, forward strand.
GGGACATGATTGACGACTTGTGGGATCCAGAGGGGAGCAGGGCCTTGTTGGAGGCCGTGGCAGCAAACCCTCGTTACCGTGGCGTGCACGTTTGCGGCTATCGTGCCGTGAGCGATGTGGTAGCGACAGAGCAGTTTGCAGCCATGGCGTTCCGGTTTCAGGCGGGGTTTAGCTATCTTTCCTTCCGGGGGACCGACAGTACGATTGTGGGCTGGAAAGAGGACTTTAACATGGCGTTCCGGTGTCCTGTGCCGGCCCAGGAATCCGCGGCGCGCTATGTGGACGAGGCGGCGGACGCGATTGACGGGCCGCTTTTGTGCGGAGGTCATTCCAAGGGTGGAAACCTTGCGGTGTACGGTGCGGCGATGTGCTCCGATGTCGCCCGCGAGCGAATCGAACGGGTGTATTCCCATGATGGTCCTGGCTTCGTCGAGGAGTTCCTGAACGGCAACGCCTTTGCCGATCTTTCCGGCCGCATCGATAAGACGCTACCTCGGTCGTCGATCTTTGGCATGATGTTCGAGACACAGGAGGACTATGCCATCGTTGAGAGCACCGAGTTCAGCCTGCTGCAGCACAATCCCTTTAGCTGGGTGGTTGATGGTCGCGACTTCGTGTACTGTGAGCGCCTGTCCGCCGGTGCTCGATACGTTGATGGCTCCATTCGCGAGATGCTGCTTGCAGTGTCACCTGGCGAGCGCGAGCGTTTTGTAGATGCGTTGTTCTCCGTGTTTGAGGCTACGGGTGCTGAGCGGTTTGCGGATATCGCTGGGAATCTGCGTGAGAGCCTGCCTGTGATGCTCCAGGCTGCGCAAGGCTTTGACGAGGATACGCGACGCTTTGTCTCGCAGACTATCGTTGCGATTCTTAAGTGTGCGCTTCTGCCCAAACGTCCCCAGATCGACATGCCCGCTGCCGGCAAGAGCTTGGCAGAACAGCTCGAGGCTTGGCAGTCCGAGCTCCTGCGCTAGCCATTGGTGCAAAGCAACCTGTCCCCGATGCACCAATCTTCGATGCGCCTGGGGCGGGATCGACCGCTATACTGGTTCGTGCTTAAATCGATCTAGAACGGAATGCCGTATATGAAAATCAATCACGTGATTCTGCATATCCTGGACTTTGACTCTGCCGTCAACGTCATGAGTCAACGCGAGCTCGATATCGAGAGCCGTACCGTGCGCAACTTCGTGACCACGCACCTGCGGCGCGCTCGTACTTCGGCCGACAATAAGCGTGCCACGTTTGCCGAGAACTCCGCATTCGGCGGCGAGCTCAAGGGCTATTTCTTTGGCGAGCGCGAGTTCGTGGACCTGTCGCAGCAGATTGCGGAGTTTATCTCCTCCGAGCTCACCAAAGCCGAGAAAGCTGAGTCCACCGACGTGCTCGTGGCCGATTTTGACGACGATGAGGATGCCCGCTGGTTTGCCGTGATGCTGCTGGGCTCCAAGCGGGCTTTTATGCACGAGGTGGGCCGCGAGGAGGGGGAGGTGCGCAACGACATCGCGCGCCACTACGCTATTCTGCCAAACCCCTCGCAAAAGGTTCCAAGCTATGCCATCGTGCGTGCGAGCACCATGGAGATCGGCTACGTGGACAAGAAGCGCAAGATTGCCGGCGAGGACCGTATGCTTATCCCCGATGGCCTGCTGCAGTGCGACACGGGCGTATCGGGCAAGGAGGTCATCGACACCGTGACGCGTGTGGTCGAGGAAGTCGCCGAGGAGCACGGTGCCAATACGGCCGTGGCGCTCGCCAAGGTTAAGGCTGCCGTTGCCGAGAAAGTTGAGGATGACGAGGAGCTGCCGCCTTGGGATATCGTCGATGAGGTCTTTGAGGACGAACCGGTTATCAAGGAGAGCGTGCGCGCGGCACTGACCGAGGAGAAGGTTCCTGAGCGTGTGCCCGTGGAGCGCAAGCAGGTCGAACGCGCGGCGGTGCGCAATCATAAGATCCGTACCGACACGGGTATCGAGATCAGCTTCCCGGCCGAGATGGGTTCAAACTCCGAGTACATCGAGTTTGTCAACGAGCCCAACGGCCTCATCTCCATCGAGCTCAAGAATATCGGCAGCATCGAGAATCGGTAAGTTGCGTTACGTCTACAGCGAGAAAGCAAAGGCCGAAGCTCCTTGGGGCTTCGGCCTTTTTGTTAGAGGCTTTAGCCTGTGCGGGGCGCGCAGCGCGCCGCATCAGAAACC
>URIA01000062.1 GCA_900547765.1 uncultured Collinsella sp.
GTGTTCTCCTTGCAGAACTGGCAGTACTTACGACGCGGCTGACGTGCAGAAAAATCATTAGCCATGTCAAAATACCTTTCATTTGGCAACTTCGGCGAACCGAAGCCGCCTCTCACTCAAAAATAGGTGAACAACCCTTAGAACGGGATGTCCTCATCGTAGACGTCGACCGCGGGCGGCGTAGCCACCGGCGCGGCAGGACGTGCTGCGGGCGCGGGAGCTGCGGGGGCGTAACCGCCCTGATCGTAGCCACCCTGGCCACCACGGGAGCTCATAAACTCGATCTCATCGACGATGACCTCGAGCTTGCTCCGGCGCTGGCCGTCGCGCTCCCAAGAGCTGTAGCGCAGCTTGCCCTCGATCGCGACCTTGTTTCCCTTTGCCAGGAAACGGCTCACGGCCTCGGCGCGGGTGCCGAACATGGTGCAGTCGACAAAGTTGGGATAGTCCTCCCACTCGCCAGTCTGCGCGTTGCGGCGACGATCGTTCACGGCGACGCCAAAGGACAGAACCTGGGTTCCGCCGGCGGTGGCGCGCAGCTCGGGATCGCGGGTGAGGTTACCGGTGATGTTCACTCGATTGATGCTCATAACTCACTACTTCCTCTTGGGGCACAAGCCCAGTCCAAAACGACAGTCTTACTCCTGGTCGTCGCGACGGACGATCATGTGGCGGACCACAGCGTCGGTGATGCGCAGGACGCGATCAAGCTCGGCGATCTGGGTAGGATCTGCGTGGAAGTTGATGAGGGTGTAGTCACCATCGGTGAGGTCGTTGATCTCGTAGGCGAGCTTGCGCTTGCCCCACTCGTCAACGGAGTCGACCTTGCCAGCGCCCTCGGCGATCGTGGTATCGATACGCTTCATAACAGCGAGACGAGTCTCGGGGTCGAGCGACGGGTCAACAAAGAACAGCAGTTCATAAGCCTTCATATTGTCACCTCCTCTGGGCAAATGTGGCTTCAGGTCGTGAAGGTGCGCCTGAAGCAGGAAAAGACTTGGTAATAATATCTTTCAACCTCCTAGGCTGCAAGAATATGCAGCTACAACCTCATGACCTCCACATATGCCCATACTCACACGACGTTTCATGCGCATTCCAACCAAATGCTGACCAAAAGCTTGACGGATCTGTTGACAAGATACGGTGCCGTGGGGACAAGCTGAGCCAAGCCGCAGGTCAACGGGCACAAGACTGTGGTCGCAAAATGCATACCAGTGGCCCACAGCACCACCCAAAGATTTTTAAATTCATTGCCAAGTCGCTTATGAATACCCTTTTTGAACAATTGAGTTGATCAACCACGCTGGTCGGAAGCCGTTTTTTGGCACCTCAAACCCCACTGCAGCGCCAAGCGCGGCCAAGCGTTTTAAAAAATGCCAACTTTTCTGTTTGCACTTTGCGATTCCTCGTGTATACTGACTTTCGCATTTAACGGAGAGTTGTCCGAGTGGCCGAAGGAGCACGATTGGAAATCGTGTAGGCGTCAAAAGCGTCTCCAGGGTTCAAATCCCTGACTCTCCGCCAGTTAATTCCAAAGCAGGCCTTCGAGCCTGCTTTGTTTTTACCCCACGCGGAGGGGTGGCAGAGTGGTTGAATGCGGCGGTCTCGAAAACCGTTTGGCCTGTATAAGGTCACGAGGGTTCGAATCCCTCCTCCTCCGCCATTTTGGTTGAGAAAGCTCCCAACAACGGGAGCTTTTTTGTTTTGAGTCCCTTACAAACAAATACGGCGAAGGAGGAGGGATTCGAACCCGCCAGGGCGCAAAGCGTAAAGAAAACGCGCCCGTGGCGCGTTTTTAGCGCAGCGCGGTCGGCGTAAGCCGACCGGATAAATTTTGAGCGCTGCTCAAAATTTAGGCTTATAGGACAAAATGTGTGTCTGCTTTAGGGGCATCGGCGCAGGTCGATGCCCCTTTTTCAGCCGTTTAAATTCCGTGCCAGCTTTTAACCACTCGGACGGAATGTGTGTCCGGTTGCCTATCGTTCCCGCTGGTAGATAACCTTTTCCGGAACCGTTAAATACCCTTTCGGAAGAGGTGCCCATGAAGGCCGTTTATTGCCCCTACTGCGGCGGTCGGACCAAGCGCAACGGCAGGACCTCATCGGGGTCCCAGCGGTGGAGGTGCACGGCCTGCGGCGCGTCGACGACGGTGAGGTACGACGACACGGCGGCGAGGCTCGAGGAGTTCCTCGGGTGGCTCCTCTCCAAGGACTCCCAGGCGGCGATGCCGGGCGGCGGGAGGTCCTTCAGGCGCAGGACGGCCGAGTTCTGGGAGGTCTGGCCGATGCCCGTCCCCGACGGCGAGCTCCACCGCGTGCTCTACGTCGACGGGATCTGGGTCGCGCGCGAGCTCGTGGTGCTCATTTGCTGCAGCGGCGAGAGGGTGGTCTCCTGGTACATGGCGAGGTCGGAGAACTCGAGGGCGTGGTCGGCCCTCATGGCGCCGATCCCGGCGCCCGAGGTGGTCGTCACCGACGGCGGGAGCGGGTTCGCGAAGGCCGTGCGCGAGACCTGGCCGCGCACCAGGGTCCAGAGGTGCACCTTCCACGCCTTCTCGCAGGTCAAGCGCTACACGACGACGCGGCCGAAGCTCCAGGCGGGACGCGAGCTCTACCTCATCGCGCGCGACCTCATGGGCATCGAGACGCTGTACCGGGCCGAGCTCTGGGTCGAGCGCTACCTCGACTGGTGCGGGTTCTGGGCCGACTTCCTGGAGGACAGGACCGTGGTGGACGGCAGGAGGGCCTGCACCCACGAGAGGCTGAGGCGGGCGCGCTCGTCGCTGTCGTCGCTGGTGTCGGCGGGGACGCTGTTCACCTACCTCGACCCCGACCTGGCCAAGGCCGGCCCGCTGCCGTCGACCAACAACATGATCGAGGGAGGGGTGAACTCGCAGCTGAGGGCCGTCCTGCGCAACCACCGGGGGCTGACGTCGGTCAAGCGCGTGAAGGCGGTGTTCTGGTGGTGCCATGCGCATTCGGGGGACGCGAGGACGGCGCGCGAGAAGCTCGCCACGATGCCGACCGACGCGGACATCGACTTCCTGTTCAGCGTCTACTCCGCCTCGCCGTCGCGCGAGGACGGAGGGCCGGAGTGGGGCGACAGGGCCGTGTGGGAGGACCTCCACCGCAGGGACCCGTACCCGTTCTGGCTGGATTAATGGATGGAAACGGATGTTCTATCGGGACACACATTTTGTCCTATAAGCCAAAATTTAGACATCCCTCCTATTCAACCACGCCCCCATCGCGTTCAGCATCAACCCAGATCCCCAAACATGGAACCTACGCCCGCATCCAGTCCCGACCGTTTGCCGAGCAATAGGGTCGCAATCGGCGCCGAACATGTACTATGTACGGGCATTGTCCAAATCCGTAATCCAAAGGACCCCATCTTGCCCGTCGTCGCCGCTATGACCGTTACCTCACACGCCACGGATGCCATGGTCGCCATCCCGTTTTGGCTCGAAATGTTCGCCGTCGTCGCGGCTTCAATCTCGGGCGTGTTGGTCGCGCGCGAGCACAAACTCGACCTGGTGGGTGCAGTTGCGCTCGCCGTGGTCTGTGGCTTGGGCGGCGGTCTTTTACGCGACATGACGCTGCAGGTGGGCAACGTCTACATCCTCAACCAGCCAATGGCGCTGCCGCTTTCCATTGCCACGGCAGCCATCATCTATATTTTCCCGGCAATCGTCGACAAACCCGAAAAACTCATTCCCCTGCTCGACATCATCTCGGTCGGTATCTACGCCGCCACTGGAGCAGACAAGGCGCTGGTCTACGGCTTTGCGCCGGCGGTGTGCATCATGATGGGCTTTTTCACCGCGGTGGGCGGCGGCATGCTGCGCGACGGCTTTATGGGCGTGGTTCCGGGCATTTTCCAACGTACTAACTTTTATGCCATCGCCGCCATCGCCGGATCGACAAGCTATGTGTGTCTCGTTATGAGCAGCATCATGAGCAATGTCGCCGCGCTGGTCGTATGCGTCGTCGTGACCATGGGTCTGCGCTGGCTCTCGCTGCGCTTTGACATCAAAAGCCCCACCGAGGAAGACATCGCGCGCTTCTTGCACCGCAAAAAGTAGGTGGCGCGGGCTCATCCTTCGAAATGCAACCGAGAGGTTCTTTTAGAGCGCCCACGCGTTGGGTACCCTGTTAGGTGCATGTCGAGCATCTGACGAAGGATTCACTATGCCCTGTAATCAATTCCCGTCGACCCAGCGCCGTAAAGCGTGGGGCCGCATCACGATCCTATTCGCGCTCATCGCTCTGGCGGTCACCGCACTTCCCACGGCGTCGTTTGCCGGCACGGACACCGCCGGAAATGTACTTGCGACCGACAATGACGCCAATCCGTCCGGCGTCGAAGGTGACCTGTACTGGGCAGGTCAGAGCCTCAACCTGGACGACACCTCCATCGACCGCGATATCATCGCTGCGGGCGATACCCTCTCGATCCGCGACTGCACGGTGGGCGGCGCCGTTCGTCTTGCGGCGCGCACCATCGACATTGCCAAAACTACGGTTGATGGCAGCGTGACCGTTGCCGGCCAGCATGTCGTGCTCAATTCCGACAGCACCGCCAACTGCTTCTATGCGATAGGCGAGACGGTTGCCCTGCGCGGCTCTACCAAGTCGGCAGCGCTCGCGGGCGATACGGTGACCATCGATGGCACCGTCGAGGGCGATGTCGAGGTCTGGGCCGACAAGCTCATCCTGGGCAAGAACGCCCACATCACCGGCACCGTGAACGCCCATGTTTCCGAGGACCCCGAGCGCGCCGCGGGAGCCGAGGTCGGCGCGCTCAAGATCGACCGCACCGAGAACGAGGATTCTTCCACCGTTAACGATGTCATCGGCGGCATCGTCGCCGCGGCGCTCTCGACCTGCTTTGTCGCTCTGCTGCTCGAGCTCGTCTTTCCGCGTGCGACTGCCAGCGCCGCCGGTATGCTCCACCAGCGCCCCATGCCCCTGTGGGTGAGCGGTCTTCTGGGCACGATTGCTATCGTCCCCGCCGTCCTACTGCTAATTATCTCTATCGCTGGTCTGTCGCTTGCCGGAGCCCTCATGTGCGGTGTTATTGGCATCGCGCTGGTGTCGAGTGCCTTTGCAGGGTGCGCGATCGCGCGCATGGTCGGACACAACCAGAACCGCTACGCCATGGCAGCCGTGGGCGGCGTAATCGCAGGCGCCCTCACGGAGCTTCCCCTCGTAGGCGGCTTCATCAGCGGCGTGGCCTTTGTCTTTATGCTCGGCTACGTTATCCAGATCATCTGGCGCAACGCCCACCTCAAGTCGCAACAGCCGGCTAATACGCCGGAACTCCCCACCGCTTAGCCGCCAACCACCACAAAGGGGCCAGGCACCTTTGTGGTGGTGCAAAGCAACCTGTCCCCTTGCACCAAAAAGGGCGTCGACCATTGCGGTCGACGCCCTTTCTTGTTAGTCGCTATAAAGCTCAGCGCTTATTTGTTGACCTGGCCGGCGCGGACGGCAGCCTTCTTGCGGTCGGTGGCGTTGAGCAGACGCTTGCGCAGGCGAATGTTCTTGGGAGTGATCTCGACCAGCTCGTCGTCGGCGATGTACTCCAGCGCCTCCTCCAGCGAGAAGGTGCGAGGCGGCACCAGCTGGACGGAGATATCGGAGGTCGAGGAACGCTGGTTGCCCAGGTTCTTGGTACGGGCGATGTTGACGACCATGTCGCCAGCCTTGCTGCGCTCGCCCACGATCATGCCCTCGTAGCACTCGGTGCCCGGCTCAACAAACAGCTGGCCGCGCTCCTGCAGCGTACCCAGAGCGTAGGCAACGGCCTTCTCGGTGGTCATGGAGATCATGGCACCGTTCTGACGGTTGCCGATCTCGCCGGCGTAGGGACCGTACTCCAGGAAGGTGTGGTAGAACACGCCCTCGCCGTGGGTGACGTTCATGATGCGGTTCTTAAGACCCATGATGCCGCGGGTCGGGATCTTAAACTCGAGGTGTGTCACGATGCCCGAGGTGTCCATGCTCGTCATGATGCCGCCGGAGGTGCCGAAGACCTCAACGACCTTGCCCGAGTACTCGTCCGGGCACTCGACGACGGCCTGCTCGACAGGCTCCATCTTGTTGCCGTTCTCGTCCTTCTTAAACAGAACGCGGGGACGGCCGACCTGGAACTCAAAGCCCTCGCGGCGCATGGACTCCATCAGGACGGACAGGTGCAGGATGCCGCGACCCGAGACCTCGACGCCGCTCTTGTCCTCGAGCTCCTCGATCTTCATGGTCACGTTGTTCTCGGCCTCGTTGAACAGGCGCTCCTTGAGCTGACGGGCACCCACGATGTCGCCGTCACGGCCGACGAGCGGGGAGGTCGAGGCCTCAAAGACGATGGACAGGGTCGGCGGGTCGATCTCAATGGGCTCGAGCTCGACAGGGTTCTCGGGGTCGGTGTAAACATCGCCGATATCGGTGCGGTCGATACCCACGACAGCGGCGATATCGCCGGCGCCGACTTCCTGGCACTCGGTGCGGCCCAGGTAGTCGAAGGTGAAGAGCTGCTTGACGGTAGCGGTGGCGCTGGAGCCGTCGTTCTTGACAACCAGGATCTGGTCGCCCTGGTGGATGGCGCCAGAGTACACGCGGCCGATGCCGATACGGCCGACAAAGTTGGAGTGGTCGATGGTCACGCACTGCATGGCGAGCGGGGCGTTCTCGTCAACCTCGGGTGCGGGCATGTCGTCGATGATCATGTCGAGCAGCGGGTACATGTCCATGTTACCGTCGTTGGGGTCAAGACGGGCAAAGCCGTTCATGGCGCTGGCGTAGACCACGTGCTCCATGGCAAACTCAAGCTGGTCGTCGGTAGCGCCCAGGTCGGCCATAAGGTCCAGGCAGTCGTTGTAGGCCTTCTCGGGGTTGGCACCCGGACGGTCGATCTTGTTGATGACGATCATGATCTTGAGGCCGGTGTCGATAGCGTGACGCAGCACGAAGCGGGTCTGGGGCATGGGGCCCTCAAAAGCGTCAACCAGCAGCAGGGCGCCGTCGGCCATACGCAGCACGCGCTCGACCTCGCCGCCAAAGTCGGCGTGGCCCGGGGTGTCGATGACGTTGATCTTGACGTCCTTGTACTCGATAGAGATGTTCTTGGCGAGAATCGTGATGCCGCGCTCGCGCTCCTGGTCGTTAGAGTCCAGGACGCGGTCCTCGACCTGCTGGTTGGCACGGAAGGCGTCCGTGGCACGCAGGAGCTTGTCGACCATCGTCGTCTTGCCGTGGTCGACGTGAGCGATGATGGCGATGTTCCTCAGATTGTCTACGCGCATGTAGTTCCCCTATCTTCTATCCATATACAAACGGCACGCGTATGCGGCCCGCCCAGCGATACAACGCTCAGCGGGAATATTGAGCCTTTTACCGAAAACTCGTTTATTTTAGCGATTTTAGATAAGAGGGGTTTCCTCACCTGCAGGTTCAGGGTCGCTCCACATAAAACCATCGCCGGCACCCATGCCCTCATACAGCACGTATGCCGAAAAACCGCTCTCGAGCGTGGTTTCGAAGAAGCTCACGAGCAGGGCGTCGTGATAGCCGCCGTCAATTTCGACACAACCGGTGTAGCCGATGGCATAGCGGGCGATGCGGCCCAGCCCCTCGTCCTTAAGACCCATCTTGTGCTCGGAGATAAAGTTGGTGGCCGCCTCGAGGCATGCCTCTTCGCCGTCCTCGTCGAGCGCCGCCAGATATCGGTTGGAAGCAGCGTCCTCGATCGCCACAACTACGCCCGGATTCTCGCCGGCGGCAAGGTCGTCCAAGAACGCACCAATCAGGTCACACACCATGGCGTCGAGCTCGGCGGAGACGTTACCGGCGTCCTGCATATCCTGTGCCATCTTTAGACCTTCCCATCGAGTCTGGCGTCGTTACAGTTCCTGTGCCTCGGCAGCGATCTTGGCGGCAGCGTCGCGGGCGCGCATCATATCCATCGCGCGCTTGTCGAGTACCTTGATCTGGTTGGTCAGCATGACCGCATCGACCACACCCCAGATTACCAAGCCTGTTGAAATCGAAAACCCAAGCGCACCAACTGTACCACGAAGGCGCGAGCAGATTGCCGCGACAAGGGCGGAGACGACAACCATCTTGATAAACGAGCCGCGGCGCTCGCGAAGCGTGCGGGCCTGCGTCACATAGGCAATGCGTGCCGCCTCAGAAGCCTCCGAGCGCATCTGTGCCTCGCGCGCAATGGCCGCCGCCTCAGCCGACATACCGCCGGCCATCAGCGAACACTCCGCAACTCTGCCGCCCCGCATTTAGAAGTCATCGGGGGAGAGCGTATGGACGAACTCGTCGAACTTCTCGAACTCCTGCTCGTCGTCGACTTCCTCGGCGTGGGTGGAAACAGTGCCCAGGCGATTCATGATGTCGTCCTCCACAAACATGGGGGCATTGCTGCGCACGGCAAGGGCAATGGCGTCACTGGGGCGGGCGTCGATCTTGCGCTCCTCGCCATCGGCCAGTACGACGATCGTCGCGTAGAACACCGGCGGCTCGGCGCGAACGATCTCGATGCGCTCGAGCTTGGCGCCCAGGGCGTCAACGGTATCGAGCAGCAGGTCATGGGTAATCGGGCGCTCGGCGCGGCCGCTATCGATGCCGCGGCTGATGGCAGCAGCTTCAAACGAACCAGTCTGAATGGAAAGGGAACGCAGCGGCGCGGGCGAGTCCGATTTGTTGCTGCGCTCACGAAGTACGATAAGCGATGGCACGGGACCGGCGGCCATGACGATGGTCTCTATGTCGACACGAACCATGGAACACCTCCGGTACGTAGCGGTTAACACGCGGCAGCCCGCCGCATTGAATAGCTATACTACCCAATCTTTCGCACAGCACACAAAATCAAAGTAGTTAATTTGGGACGGGGCTTTTTTGACTACTTTCAGTAGGTAAGAAAAAAGCCCCGAGGCAACGCCCCAGGGCTCTTCACAGTTTTGATGGTGGACCTGACAAGATTCGAACTTGTGACCTCCCGGTTATCAGCCGGACGCTCTAACCAACTGAGCTACAGGTCCATCGCGCAAGGGATATATTAGACGAGTCGTTACGCGCGCGTCAACAACTTTTTTGAAAATCTTTGAGGGGTGTGTCAGACGGCTGGGCGAGATGGGTTAGGTTTGCTGCTCGAGCAGTCCTGCGCAAGACGAAGGCCACATTAAGTGGCCTTCTTTGCGTGCGGAACTC
>URIA01000063.1 GCA_900547765.1 uncultured Collinsella sp.
CGGTCTTTCATGCAGCAGGGGCTCTCAATGTTTTTATGTCCTGCTCATATCGTCTGTGCCGGCACTTGGGGACACTCCTGGGAATCATTTCCCGTTCGCCGATTTGTGTCTTGAAAAATGTATATAACGACTATAACGTAGTGTGAAACATATTGGAAACAATACCGAGGAGGCTGCGTTGAAGAAAAGCAATCTGGGCTATGTGCTGGTGCTGATCGCCGCGCTTATGTGGGGCAGCATCGGAATCTTTGTAAACGGCATCTCGGCCATGGGCGTTTCGTCCCAGAGCATGGCTGCCTTTCGCTTGTTGGTCGGAGCGCTTATCTTGGCGCCGGTCCTGATGTTTATGGGCTGCCGTCCGGGTGAGGGGTCTACCGTGGCTCAGGGTCCGCTGGCCCTGTTCAAGGCAAGCCCTAAAGAGCTTGTTCCCTGCGCGCTTGTCGGTATCGTCGGTTTGGCCGCCGCCAACACCTGCTATTACGAGTGCATGGGCGAGGTCGGCATGTCCACGGCCTCGGTGCTGCTCTATACCTCGCCGGTGTTTGGCGTCGTGCTCGGTCGCGTGCTTTATCGCGAGAACGTGACCCCCAACAAGCTCGTTGCCATTGTCTTCAACATCGTTGGCTGTGTACTTGCAGTGACCAATGGCGACCTTTCCGGTTTCCATTTTTCGGTTTGGGGCGTCACGTCGGGCGTGATTGCAGGCCTTTGTGGGGCGTCGCTCGCGGTGTTTAGCCGGATAGCAACCAAGACGGTCCACCCGCTGGCTGTCACGTTTTGGGGCTTTGTTTTTGGCGGTGCGGTTATGGCAGCTATCGCGGCTCCATGGCCGGATGTCGCCGCGGCGATGTCGCCACAGCTGCTGCTGCTGTTCCTTGGCTTTGGGCTCATCCCCACAGCCGTGGCTTACATCTTATATATGCAGGGTCTGTCCATGGGGCTCGAGACATCGAAAGTTCCCGTCGTAATGTCTTTCGAGACGGTCGTCACCGTACTGGTGGGCATTGGTGTCTATGCCGAGCCCGCCGGCGCGATCAAAGTCCTGGGCATCGTGCTGGTGCTCGCGTCCATCCTGATTATGAACACCGACTTCTCCAAGCTGCGCAACAGTGTGTTTGTCGGTCATGTCATTGAGAGCATGACCTTTAAGCCCAATGCGTGGTGGACCGAAAAATCGCAGGACATGGATCTGTTTAAGGAACGCACCGGCATCGCGCTGGAGCCCACCGTGCAGGAAAGCCCCTGGTACTTTGTGCGATAGAGGATTGCGCGCAGGGTCTGACCTCGGGTTATCCAGCCAGCGCCGGCCAACCCAGCCCCAACGTTTCAAGTACGTTAAACCCGTCAACGGTCGATTTTCATCCGCGAACGGTCTTTATACTAATTAGCAATATCCGCAACGTATAAGACGTTATAATGACCATAACGAAAAGGAGGAGGCAAGATGAATCAGATCATTCTCGCATCTCATGGCGGCCTGGCCGCAGGCGCCAAAGACACGCTCGAGATGGTTCTCGGCGACGTGTCGAACGTCCACGTCGTGTCACTTGCTCGTGACGACAAGGAGCCCATCACCAATAAGGTGGACGCCATGATCGCCACGTTCAACGCGGACGACACCGTCTATGTGCTGACCGATATGCTCGGCAGCTCGGTCAACAACAACATGGTCGAGCTTTCCAAGAACGGCACGAAGTTCACGGTTGTCAGCGGTTTCAACATCCCGCTGGCGCTCACGCTCGCTATGAGCCCCGTCCCCGTCGAGGGCGCCGAGCTCGCGGCCCTCATCAACGAGGCCCGCAACGGTCTGACCAACCCCAACGCACCGGCCCAGCCCGCCGCGGCTCCCGCCAAGAAGGCCAAGGCGTCCCGTCACAGCTCCGGTCCCGCCAAGATCGTCCTCGCACGTCTTGACTACCGTCTGCTGCACGGCCAGGTCGTCTTTACCTGGACCACCAAGGTTCAGGCCGAGCGCATCATCGTCGTCGACAACGCTGCCGCCAACGATGACATCAAGAAGGGCGCTCTTAAGCTGGCCAAGCCCCAGGGCGTGCGCCTGAACGTCTTCACCGTCGAGCGTGCCCTCGCCAAGATGGACAAGCTCAACACCCTCGGCGAGCGCGTCATGTTCGTCTTTGGCAACACGGCCGAGATGCTGCAGTTCTGCCAGGGCTACAAGCTCGACGCCATCAACTTGGGCGCCACCGCCAACCACGACGGTGCCGATCAGGTCGGCGGCAAGGACAGCTCCGTCTTCCTCGACGCCACCCAGAAGGCCGACGTCAACCAGCTGCTCGACATGGGCATCAAGCTCTATGTCCAGCAGACCCCTACGTATCAGAGCGTCGACATCGACGCCAAGCTGTAATCAACCAGGCTTTTGCCTGACTGAAAGGAGAAGGGTATGAATACGTTCATCAGTGCGGTGCTCGTCGGCCTCGTCGGCGTGTTCTGCATGTGGGACTCCCGCCTGCTCGGTCGTCTTAACTTCGAGCAGCCCCTCGTTGGCGCTACGCTCGTCGGTCTGCTGCTGGGCGATGTGCCCACCGGCCTTGCCGTCGGTGCCGCCGTCGAGCTCGTGTCCATGGGTCTGGTGCAGGTCGGCGCCGCCGTTCCGCCCGATATGGTCCTGGGCGGCATCGTGGCCGCTGCCTTTGCGTGCCTGACCGATGCTTCCGCCGAGACCGCCATGACGATCGCCATCCCGGTCGCCGTCTTGGGTCAGCTCCTTGGCATCGTGTTCCGTTCCATCATCGCCGCCCTCACCCATGTGGCAGATAGCGCGATCGATAATGGAAAGTTCAAGACCGCCTACCGCATGCACATCTGCGCCGGCTCCGGTCTGTACGCCGTCATGTACTTCCTGCCGATTTTCCTCGCCGTCTTTGTTGGCACCGACCTGGTTCAGGCCATCGTCAACATGGTTCCCGAGTGGCTGTCCACTGGTCTTAACGTTTCGACCAAGATCATGACCGCCTACGGCTTGGCCCTGCTGCTCACCATGATGATCAAGAAGGGTATGACTCCGTTCCTGTTCATCGGTTTCCTGCTCGCCGCTTACCTCAACCTGTCCGTCATCGCGGTCGCTCTGATCGGTGTGTGCCTGGCTGTCGTCTTCATGGGCTTCAAGTTCAACGGTTCCCATGCAGCCGCCGGTGTCGATTCCGACTACGATCCGCTCGAAGACGACGAAGACTAAGGAGGAACACACTATGGCAACCGCAACCAAGGACGTGTCCCTGAACAAGAAGGTCAGCCAGTTCTTCTGGCGCTCCTGGGCCATCCAGGCCTCTTGGAACTACGAGCGTCAGATGAACATGGGCTTCCTCTACGGCATGGTTCCCACGCTCGATCGCCTCTATCCGGACGAGTCCGACCCCAAGCAGCTCGCTGCTAAGAAAGAGGCTTACCACCGTCACATGGCGTTCTACAACTGCACCCCGCAGACGAGCGCTTTCATCCTGGGCCTCTCCGCCTCCATGGAGGAGGAGTACGCCAAGGATCCCGAGAACTTCGATCCCGATTCGATCAACGCGGTCAAGACCTCCCTCATGGGTCCGCTTTCCGGCATCGGTGACTCCTTCTTCCAGGGCACCATCCGCGTTATCGCCTTTGGTCTGGGCGTTCAGCTGGCTCAGCAGGGTTCCATCATGGGCCCGATCCTGGCCCTTCTCATCTCCATCGTCCCCTCCGTGCTGATTACTTGGTTCGCAGCCAAGATGGGCTATCAGGGCGGCCACGAGTACCTGAGCAAGCTTCAGGGCGGCGACCTCATGGAGAAGCTCATGTATGTCTGCGGCATCGTGGGTCTTATGTCCGTGGGCGGCATGATCGCCACGCTGATCGGCGCCACCACCCCGCTGCAGTTCGCTGACGGCACCGTCGTTATCCAGGACATCCTGGACAGCATGATGCCCCAGATGATCTCCCTTGGCCTCACCGGCCTTATGTACTGGCTCATCAAGAAGAACGTCAACACCGGTTGGCTTCTCGTGATCGCCATCGTGGGCGGCATCGCCCTCTCCGCGGCCGGCATCCTGGCTTAGTCGCGACCAAGCGTCTAATCGCTTTCCCCCGGGGGCCTGCCTGGCATCCCATACCTCAGGCAGGCTTCCATCCCTATACGTGACAAAGGGCAGTCCCTTTGTCACATCCTCAACGGGCCGGCGACTCGGTCCAAATCACGGTAACCCTGCGTGCGCCCGGCAATGTGGCGCCGCGAAAATCGAAAGGAATGTGTCAGATGTACGAGATCGACCTTAACCTCCCTAAGCAGATCGTCGCTGACGTCCTGTCCAACCACGAGATCCACAGCGTCGCCTTCGTCGGCTGCGGTGCTTCCATGTCCGACCTGTACCCCGCCAAGTACTTCCTGGCCAACAACACGGACAAGCTGAACGTTCAGATCTTCACCGCTAACGAGTTCAACTACGACACGCCTTCCTGGGTCAACGAGCACACCTTCGTGATCACCTGCTCCCTCGGTGGCTCCACGCCCGAGACCGTCGAGGCCAACAAGACCGCCAAGAAGCACAACTGCCCGGTCGTCTCCCTCACCAACAAGGCTGGCTCCGCTCTGACCGTCGACGCCGACCACGTCATCGTTCACGGCTTCCATGCCAACTATGCTGCCAAGGCCGAGAAGCCTGCCTACGCCATCGCTCTTGCTCTCGAGATCCTTCAGCAGACCGAGGGCTATGATCACTACGAGGACATGATCACCGGCCTCAACAACATCTTCGAACTGATCGAGAACGCTGCTCAGTCCTCCAAGGGCCTGGCCAAGCAGTTCGCTCAGGACTTCAAGGACGACAAGATGATCTACTTCATGGCCTCCGGTGCCTCCGAGAAGATGGCTTACTCTAACGCCGCCTTCCTGTTCACCGAGATGCAGTGGATCGACGCCGCCGCCTACAACACCGGCGAGTACTTCCACGGCCCGTTCGAGGTTTCCACCGAGGGTAAGCCCTACGTCTTCCTCATGTCCGACGGTGCTACCCGTCCGATGGACGCTCGCGCCCTCACCTTCCTTGAGCGCATGGGCGCCAAGGTCGCTCTGATCGACTCCAAGGACTACGGCCTGGCTGACGCCGTGCCCGCGAGCGTCGTCACCTACTTCAACCCGCTGCTGCACCTCGCCGTTATGCGCGAGTACGGCAACCAGATCGCCGAGGCCCGTCAGCACCCGCTGACCATGCGTCGCTACATGTGGAAGCTTTCCTACTAATCACAAGTAAGTAGACCTTACGGGTTGATTGAGAGGGGATGGGGTTTGCGCCCCGTCCCCTTTTTTGCTCTTGGGAGGGCGTGTCTGTCGCGTCGAAATCCCAGATAAAACCTACCAAAATAAACCTGTCCCTTTTTGGCAGGTGAAAGGAGATGCGTATGCTCAAGGCAGTGCTGTTTGATATGGACGGCGCGCTGGTCGATACCGAGTGGTTCTACAACCGTCGTCGCGTTGCGTTTATGGAAGAGAAGGGCTTTCACTTTGACGAGATCCCCGATCTTTCGGGGTCTAACGAGCCCGCCATTTGGAAGTCGCTGGTACCCGACGATGTTGAGCTGCGCGAGCGCCTGCGCGTGGAGTACAAGCAGGTCTACAGCCCGGACCATCCCGTTCCGTATGCCGAGCTGCTCAACGAGCAGACGGAGCCGGTGATGCGCAAGCTGCACGAGCGCGGCGTGAAGTGCGCCATCGCAAGCTCGTCCTATCGCGAGCTCATTGACGAGCTGGTGGGGATTGCCGGTATCGCCGACGTGCTGGACTACACCATCAGCGGTCACGAGTGCAGTGCGTTTAAGCCCGACCCCGAGATCTACCTGCGTGCCATGGGGGCGCTGGGGGTGGAGCCTGCCGAGTGCCTGGTTATCGAGGACTCGCCTTTGGGGATCGAGGCCGGCAAACGCTCCGGCGCCCGCGTCCTGGCGCTGCGTCCGCACGAGGGCGTCAACCTAGATCAGTCCGCCGCCGACGTTGTCATCGACAGCCTGACCGACATTTTGGCCGCTTTGTAGTGTCAATCCGCCGCGAGAAGCATTGGTTCACGCGTCTTTTGCTGCGGATTGGCTTAATTTGTCCTCTATTTGGATTCGTTTGGCTTCGATTCGGACTAAGTGAGTAGACTTTTTGGTGCAGTACGAGCACAAAGTGCATCTGCTCTAGCAAAACCGCAGGTCGCAGGGGTGGCGGTTTTGGGTGTGCTCGGCAGATCGTAAAAAGTCTACTCACTTGTAATTTGGGCCTTTGGTCGTGGAGGCTGTTGGTCCCGCTTTGGTTGTCGAGAGAGGGTGAATTGAAGCGCCCCCGCACGCTCCATGCTACAATCGCGGGCATGCCCCACAACTACATCTGCCTTCGAAAGGAGCTTCCGTGGCGAACGCCATCGATCAGCTCACGGACCGCGTGCTCGTGCTCGGCCGCCTCACCATCGTCCGCCGTGCCATTACCGCCGTGGCGGTCACAATTTCTGCCGTCCTCCAAACATTCCTGATCCAGGCGTTCATTCAGCCCGCCGACCTGCTTCCGAGCGGTCTCACCGGCGTCGCGGTCCTGCTCGATCGCGTTACCTCGCTGGGCGGCGTTCACATCGACATCTCGCTCGGCATGCTTGCGCTCAACATTCCCGTGGCGCTCCTATGCTGGAGCGGCATTAGCAAGCGCTTCGTCATCTTCTCGATGATGCAGGTCGTGCTCTCGTCGCTGTTCCTCAACGTCTTTCACTTCGCTCCATTTTTGGGCGACAAGATTATGCTCATCATTTTTGGCGGCGTGGTCTCGGGTCTGGGCGCTGCCATCGCGCTAAAGTCCGGCGCATCTACCGGTGGCACCGACTTTATCGCGCTGTGGGTCTCCAACCACACGGGCAAGACCATCTGGGGCGTTATCTTTGGTTTCAATTGCTTTATCCTGGCGATCTTTGGCTTTATGTTTGGCTGGGACAAGGCGGCGTATTCCATCGTGTTCCAGTTTATTTCGACCAAGACTATCGACAGTTTCTATCGTCGCTACGACCGTGTGACGCTGCAGATCACGACGCGCAGGGCAGACGAAGTCATGACCGCCTATGTTGACCATTTTCAGCACGGCATTAGCTGTGCCGAGGTCATCGGCGGATACAGCCGCGAAAAGATGTACCTGCTGCACGCCGTTGTATCGACCTACGAGAGCCAGGACATTATCAAGCTGGTGTGCGACATTGATCCCGGCGCCGTGATCAATGTGTTCCACACGCTCAACTTTGTGGGCGGCTGGTGGGGCGGTCATGTCGACGAACCCATGCCCACGGCCGTACCCGATCCCGACAAGCCCGCGCGCATGGCCAGCAGGCAGGCGCGCCTCAGCGAGCAGGACAGCCTACAGCAGGACGACGGCAAGTAAGGATTTGCTGTATGTGGTGTATCGTTTTATCAATATGAGGTAACATGAAACTAGACGTTATATACGTATTAGTTATTTCAATATTTCGATAAGAGTGATTAGATATGCCTGCGCCTAAAAATGCACCGCTTTACCAGCAGATTTACGACGAAATCAAGGATGCGATCGAGAAAGGTGTTTATGCACCCAAGGAGCGTATTCCGTCCGAGCTTGAGCTAGCCGAGCAGTACGAGGTGAGCCGAATTACGGTGCGCCGCGCCGTCGAGGAGCTGTGCTCCGATGGCTACCTGGTTAAGCAGCAGGGCCGTGGCACCTTTGTTTCCACGCCGCACATCAATCGCCAGTTTCACGCCTCGACGCTGCAGACGTTCACCGCGCTGTGTGCCGGCAACGGCATGAAGGCCGGTGCGCACGTGATCGATCGCCAGATTGTGCCGGCGCGCCAAAACGAGATGGAGTTCTTTGGCCTGCAGAAGGATGCGCTGCTGCTGCACATCAAGCGCGTGCGTACTGCCGACGGCGAGCCCATCTTTGAAGAGAACATCTTTGTGCCGTTTGACGCCTACCGTGAGCTGTTGACGGCCGATCTTGAGGACAAGTCGATTTTTGCCGAGGTCGAGCGTGTTGGCGGAACGCCGATTGTCTCGGTTGGCTACCGTACGGTCGAGGCCGTTCGCGCCAACGCCGAGCAGGCGGCTGAGCTGGGCATTGCTCCGCACGATCCGCTGCTCAACCTGCGCGCCGGCTTTATCGGTCCCAACGACGAGCCGGTCCTGATGGGTAAGCAGTACTACGTGGGATCGCGCTACGTTATGGTCATGTAAGTTACGCGGTTTTACCAAACCGCGTAACGGCTCGACGCTGCAAACGCCCCTAA
>URIA01000064.1 GCA_900547765.1 uncultured Collinsella sp.
TCGTCTGGTCGACGTGGCCCAGGACGTCATCGTCCGCGAGGAGGACTGCGGTACGCACGAGGGCGTCACCTACAACCTCATCATCCCCGGCACCACCGATCTCAACACCGACCTCGTCGGCCGTTGCTTCATCGAGGACGTCGTGGCTCCCGATGGCACCGTGCTCTTTGAGCAGGACGGCTACATCGAGAAGGTCGCCGACATCCAGAAGATGGTCGATGCAGGCCTCAAGAAGGTCAAGCTCCGCGCGCTGCTCACCTGCCGCTCCAAGTACGGCGTGTGCCAGAAGTGCTACGGCTGGGATCTTTCCACCCGTCGTCCGGTCGCCATCGGTACTGCCGTCGGCATTATTGCCGCCCAGTCCATCGGCGAGCCCGGTACGCAGCTTACGATGCGTACCATTCACTCCGGCGGCGTCGCTGGCGTCGACGATATTACGCAGGGTCTGCCTACGGTCAGCCGTATGTTCGATATCGTCGGCAACGTCAACGAGAAGATCCTGGGTCGCGAGGCCGAGCTGGCTCCGTACTCCGGCCACCTCTCGATTAAGCCCGAGAAGTCCGAGTACGTGCTGACGCTCACCGACTCCGAGGATCACACCCGTGTCCTCGACGAGCGTCGCGTCCCCGCTTCGGTGCGCTTTATGCCCGAGATCGAGGACGGCTGCGAGGTTCGCGCCGGCGACCAGATCACCAAGGGCTTCGTCAACTTCCGCAACCTGCGCAAGCTGACCGACATCGAGTCGACGATGCACACCTTCGTCGAGAGCGTCAAGGACGTCTACACCAGCCAGGGCGTCGACCTGAACGACAAGCACATCGAGGTGCTCGCACGTCAGATGCTGCGTCGCGTTCAGATCACCAACCCCGGTGACTCCAAGTATCTGCTTGGTCAGTACGTCGACCGCTACGAGTTCGCCGACGAGGTCGAGCGCGTTGCCCGTCTGGGCGGTCAGGCTCCTGTGGCCGAGCCCGTCATCCTGGGTACGCTCAAGGTCGCGTCCAACATCGACTCCTGGCTGTCGAGCGCTTCGTTCATCCGTACCGCCGGCGTCCTTACCGAGGCTGCCATCGAGGGCAAGGTCGACCACCTGCTCGACCTTAAGTCCAACGTCATCGTCGGTAAGAAGATCCCGGCCGGTACCGGCCTCAAGCCGTACGCCAACGCCAAGCTGACGTATCGCACGGCCGACGGCTACGTGGACATCGACGGCCCGGCTTCGCCCAACGCCAAGTCGCTGCCCGAGTGGGCTCCTGTGGAGCTCAAGGACCTGGACGAGCAGCTCCCGCAGCAGCTCGACTGGGCCGGCTACGACGAGTTCGGTGGTGCTGACGGCTCGTTCACTCGCAACGGCCACACCATCTCCGCCGAGAAGGCTCGTCTGTACCTGTTCGACGATCTGGGCGTGTCGCAGCGCTGGACCAACAAGTTCAGCGAGGTTGGCATCGAGACGGTCGGCGACCTGGTCGGCAAGTCCGAGGAGGATCTGCTGCGCATCGATGGTATCGGTGCTAAGGCGATCGAGGAGCTCCGTGACGGCCTGGAGGCCCACGACCTGCTCTACATCCTCGAGAACAACGACGACGTTGCCGACGAGGAAGACCTCTCGCAGCTGCTGCAGATGGTCTTTAGCCCCGACGGTCCGGACGATATCCTGCTGGGTACCTCCGCTCCGACGCATCACGCCGACGCCGACGAGGAGCTCCTGGGCGCCCCGATCGACGACAAGAAGGCTCCCGCCAACGGCGCGATCAACGAGGACATGGCGTCCCTCGACGAGCTGCTCAACCAGCTCGTGGACACCGACGACGCCGAAGAGGCCAAGGACAACGACGAGGAGTAATTAGTTCCGCCGTTCTAACGAACGGCGGCGACCTCCGTCGCTGCGCGGCCCCCAGAGCTACAATCTGTCATTCAAAAGGCAGGGCATGACCAAAAGGTCAATGCCCTGCCTTTTTCATGCCACCTTGTACGCTCTGGGGGCCGCTCGCTTGCGTATGCTCAACCTGTTGCGTTCCGTTGATCCCTTGCCAAAAAGGGACAGGTTTATTTGGTCGGTTTTTCATGCTTGAATTTGAAACATTTCGCCCGACAAGAGCGTATCTATGGTGAGGGCCTCATCGAGAACCATTAATGTCACCGGGAGGTGATTATGGAAGAACAAGCTTTTAGACAGGCGGTCGAAGACCACCGGGATGTCGTGTTTCGGATCGCATTGACGTATCTGCGTGATCGCGCTGACGCCGACGATGTCGCTCAAGACGTCTTTCTTAAGTTGCTCAAAAGCGACGCGCAATTTGAAAACTGGGAGCATCTTCGTCGATGGCTTATCCGGGTCACGATCAATGAATGTAAATCTCTCTTTCGAAAGCCGTGGAGGCGCGTGGAGGATATTGAGAATCTGGCCGATTCGCTTTCGACGGCGCAGGAGGAGACCAAGGCGGTCCTGTCAGACGTTATGCGACTTCCGGAGCGATTCCGTATTCCTATCGTGCTCTATTACTATCTGGGCTTCTCGACTTCAGAAATTGCCGAGTTACTGCATGTGCCAGCCGCGACCGTTCGAACGCGTTTAGCTCGCGGCAGATCGAAGCTCAAGTTCATCCTAGAGGAGGGCGACCGTGAAATCCAACCAGATCAAGCAGGCCTTCGAGTCCGTCCAAGCCGATAGCGATCTTGCTGACCGTGTTCTTTATGCCGCTGCTGGCGAGCCGCTTCGCCGAAAGGGTCACGCGAAGCCTCTGTATGTTGCCGTAATCGGATGTCTTGCCGGAGTGCTGGCGACCGGAGGGGTCGCCTACGCTGTTGTCAATTCCAGTTATTTTGCCTCTGCCTGGGGAAACCATGGCAACGGAGAGTCCGTTACCTGGACAAATGGCGGCTCGTCGGGGACGAAATATACCTACACCAGAGAGTTTGGTGATGGTATCGCGCCCCAAAGCCTGGAGGGTGCAGTCCAGAAGGTCAATCTGTCCGTCGAGGGCAACGGCTATACGCTCGACATTCATGAGATGGCAATCGACGAGAACGGTTGCGGTGCTGTGACGTTTACATTGTCCAATCCGAATGGCGTTAACTACTACAAGCCGGCGGCAGAGCTTGGCGAACTTGTTCTCTATGGTGAAGAAGAAGGGGGCGTCAGTACACCCAGCATGAACTTCGGCGAGGAATGGGCTGATACACGCTGCACCATTGATAAAGACACATCAAGCGACACGGTCATTAACGGCACGATGTACTTTGCATCTTGGAATCGCGATCGAGATTTACGACATGCGGTCACCTGGAATATCAGTTGGACGGAGGGCAAAGGTGAGGATGCGAAGGTGATCGAGGTATCGACGCCAGGGTTTAACGTCGGAGCGCACGTCGATACAAAGGAGCTCCGCTCCGACGACTCGCCTCTCGAGATCAGCCCGTTTTCCATCCAGACGCACATAGATGATCTGGGCTATGAAGCAGTTGATCATAAACTGACCGTCAGCTACAAGGATGGATCGGAGCAGATTATCGAAGATGACGACGCAGGGGCGTACAACTTCTATGTTTCGATGGCACGCAATAGCGGAGAGAACATCTGGGTTCCGACAAAACTGATCAATGTCGATCAAGTGGTCTCGGTAACCCTTGAGGGCACGAGGTACACATCAACAGGAGAGACCGAAACGAAAGTACCCTTTACTATCGTCTATTCGTAAGGTCTAGGCCGCTTCCCAAGAGGGGAAGCGGTCTATTTTGCGTTATATGGATGGTTAGATTGAACGCTATTTGTCTGATTCTCGGAAGAACGTGGCAAATGGATGCGGATCACCGTGAAGAGCGGCGTTTTCCCAGATAAAACCGACCAAAATAAACCTGTCCCTTTTTGGCGGGTAACGTTGCCCCGACGAGCACATCGGATTCCCGGTCCGGGCGGCCCGCTGTTTAAGTTTGTCGCGAGTTCCGCACGCAAAGGAAAGCACTTAATGTGCTTTCCGTCTTGCGCAGGACTGTAGAGCAGCAAACTTAAACAGCGGGCCGCCCGGACCGGGAATCCGCCCCCGCGCACAGAAGGGGATTCCTTTTGTGTAGGCTTTGCGGAAATATGCTCATTTTGGGATACGCCCGGCGGCGTGGTCTGTTGACGGCACAGCTAACGCCACGTATCCTATCGAACTGCGTGTTTCGTAGGGGGATGCTGACCCCTCGATTCAAGCCGTTGCACTTTACAGAAAGCTGGAATCATTCGAGAAGGAGTACGCTTTGCCTACTATTAACCAGCTGGTTCGCCAGGGCCGTCGTTCCGTGCCCAAGAAGTCCAAGAACGCTGCTCTGCAGCACAACTCCCAGAAGCGCGGCGTGTGCACCCGCGTCTTCACCACGAGCCCCAAGAAGCCGAACTCGGCTCTTCGTAAGGTTGCCCGTGTTCGCCTCGTCAACGGCATCGAAGTTACTGCTTACATCCCGGGTGAGGGCCACAACCTGCAGGAGCACTCCATCGTGCTCGTCCGCGGCGGTCGTGTCCGTGACCTCCCTGGTGTCCGTTATCACGTCATCCGTGGCGCCTACGACGCTGCTCCGGTCCAGAACCGTATGCAGGCCCGTTCCAAGTACGGTGCTAAGCGCCCCAAGGCCAAATAAGCCAGATAACGTTTTGATACTTTCGCCGTGTGCCGCCTAAGCGCCGCACGGTAGACACTTAAGGAGATTTCACATGCCGCGTCGTGCAGCAGCTAATCGTCGTGAGGTTCAGCCTGACGCCGTTTACAACAACCGCCTGGTGACTCAGCTCATCAACAAGGTCCTTCTTGACGGCAAGAAGGCCACCGCTGAGCGCATCGTTTACACCGCTTTCGAGATCGTTGCCGAGAAGTCCGAGGGTGGCGACGCTCTCGCTACCTTCAAGAAGGCTATGGACAACGTCAAGCCCACGCTCGAGGTTAAGCCCAAGCGTGTCGGTGGCGCTACCTATCAGGTCCCGATGGAGGTCAACTCCCGTCGTTCCACCGCTCTGGGTATCCGCTGGATCGTCAACTTCTCCCGCGCTCGCAAGGAGAAGACCATGGCCGAGCGTCTCGCCAACGAGATCCTCGACGCCTCCAACGGCCTGGGCGCTTCCGTCAAGAAGCGTGAGGACGTCTTCAAGATGGCCGAGGCCAACCGCGCGTTCTCTCACTATCGTTGGTAAGTTAAGGTAAGGAACTAACATGGCTAAGCCTAAGTACAAGCTTTCCGATACCCGTAACATCGGCATCATGGCTCACATCGATGCCGGTAAGACCACCACGACCGAGCGTATTCTTTACTACACCGGTAAGACCCACAAGATCGGTGAGGTCCATGAGGGCGCTGCCACCATGGACTGGATGGTTCAGGAGCAGGAGCGCGGCGTAACCATTACCTCCGCTGCTACCACGTGCTTCTGGAACAAGGACGGTAAGGACTACCGCATCCAGATCATCGACACCCCGGGCCACGTTGACTTCACCGCCGAGGTCGAGCGCTGCCTGCGCGTCCTCGATGGCGCTGTCGCCGTCTTCGACGCCGTTGCCGGCGTTCAGCCCCAGTCTGAGACCGTTTGGCGTCAGGCTTCTACCTTCAACGTCCCCCGCATCGCCTTCATCAACAAGTATGACCGCGTGGGCGCTGACTTCTTCAACGCTATCGAGACCATGAAGGATCGTCTCGACGCCAACGCCGTGGCCGCTCAGGTCCCGATGGGCGCCGAGGACAACTTCTGGGGCGTCATCGACCTCGTTACCATGACTGCATGGGACTTCAAGGCCGACGAGAAGGGCATGACCTACCCCGAGCCGATGGACGAGATCCCGGCTGAGTTTGCCGACATCGCTGCCACCAAGCGCGAGGAGCTCCTCGACGCTGCTGCTAGCTTTGACGACGAGCTCATGGAGAAGATCCTCATGGAGGAGGACTTCACCGTCGAGGAGCTCAAGGCTGCTCTGCGCAAGGGCGTTCTGGCCAACGAGCTCAATCTCGTCTTCGTGGGTTCCGCCTACAAGAACAAGGGCGTTCAGGAGCTGCTCGACGCTGTCGTCGACTACCTGCCCAGCCCGCTTGACGTCGAGGCCGTCACCGGTACCGATCCGGACACCGGCGAGGAGATTCAGCGTCATCCTTCCTTCGACGAGCCCTTCTCCGGCCTGGTCTTCAAGATCATGACCGACCCGTTCGTCGGTAAGCTCACCTACGTCCGCGTTTACTCCGGCCGCGCCGAGTCCGGCTCCTACGTTGTCAACGCTTCCAACGGTCAGCGCGAGCGCCTCGGCCGCATCCTCGAGATGAACGCCGCCGAGCGTATCGACCGTGACGACGCTGCCGCCGGCGACATCGTCGCTTGCGTCGGCTTCAAGAACTCCACCACCGGTGACACCCTGTGCGCCGAGGGCAAGGAGATCGTCCTCGAGAAGATCGAGTTCGCTAAGCCCGTTATTGACGTTGCCATCGAGCCCAAGACCAAGGCCGAGCAGGACAAGATGTCCCTGGCTCTGACCAAGCTCGCCGAGGAGGACCCGACCTTCCAGGTGTCCACCAACCACGAGACCGGCCAGACCATCATCGCCGGCATGGGCGAGCTGCACCTCGAGATCATCGTCGACCGTCTGCTCCGCGAGTTCAAGGTTGACGCTAACGTTGGTAAGCCCCAGGTTGCCTACCGCGAGACCGCTGGTCACGACGTCGAGAAGGCTGAGGGCAAGTTCGTCCGTCAGTCCGGCGGTCGCGGTCAGTACGGCCACGCCGTCATCAAGCTCGAGAAGATGGAGGAGGGCTTCGGCTACGAGTTCGTCAACGCTATCGTCGGCGGCGTCGTGCCCAAGGAGTACATCCCGTCCATCGACAAGGGCATCCAGGAGGCCCTGAACACCGGTGTTATCGCCGGCTTCCCGGTCCTCGACGTCAAGGTCACCCTGTTCGACGGTTCTTACCACGAGGTCGACTCCTCCGAGGCCGCCTTCAAGATCGCCGGCTCCATGGCTATCAAGGACGCCCTCAAGAAGTCCGATCCGCAGCTGCTCGAGCCGATCATGGCTGTCGAGGTCGAGACCCCCGAGCAGTACATGGGCGACGTTATGGGCAACCTCTCCGGTCGTCGCGGCAAGATCGAGGGCATGGAGGATCGCAAGAACAGCAAGCTCATCCGTGCCAAGGTGCCGCTGGGCGAGATGTTCGGTTACGCTACCGACCTTCGCTCCCAGACCCAGGGCCGTGCATCCTACACGATGCAGTTCGACTCTTACGAGCCCGCGCCCAAGTCCATCACGGACGAGGTCATGAGCAAGAACGGCAACTAAGCCACTCGCTCGCACTAGTATCACCGCGAGGCCGCCCTCGCATTCCATTTGGAGGTTCAAGTTGTCTAGCCAGA
Source organism: uncultured Collinsella sp. (assembly GCA_900547765.1). Lineage (GTDB taxonomy): Bacteria > Actinomycetota > Coriobacteriia > Coriobacteriales > Coriobacteriaceae > Collinsella. Next base: position 7,364 of record URIA01000064.1, read on the forward strand.
AGATCAGGATCCGCCTCAAGGGCTATGATCACGAGATCGTCGATCAGTCCGCGAAGCTCATCGTCGAGACCGCTCAGAAGACCGGCGCTCGCGTTTCCGGTCCTGTCCCCCTGCCCACCGAGCGCAACCTGTACACGGTTATCCGCTCGCCGCATGTGAACAAGGACTCCCGTGAGCAGTTCGAGATGCGCACCCACAAGCGCCTCATCGACATCCTCGACCCCACCTCGGGCACCGTTGATTCGCTCATGCGTCTCGACCTCCCCGCTGGCGTCGACATCGACATCAAGCTCTAAGCGATATCGCTCATAGCTTAAAGGGCCCCGCTGCCGTAACGGCAGTGGGGCCCTTTTGTTAGAGGCTTTAGCCTGTGCGGGGCGCGCAGCGCGCCGCATCAGAAACCA
>URIA01000065.1 GCA_900547765.1 uncultured Collinsella sp.
GTACATGTACGGATGAATATGGGAGGTGTTCGGATGAAGTTGATATTCAAGGCCATAAAGAGTAGCTGGCAGCCCCACAGAGAGCGGGGCGAGACGTAGCGAAGTAGATGCTAAGATACAGACAGATGATGACCGATCGAATGAGAACCAACCGGAAAATGGAGGAAAAGAAGATGAGCATGAGCAAGAACATCGCACGCCTGGCAGTAACCGCCGGCCTCACAGCAGCGCTGAGCTTCGGTGGTGTGATGGCCTCGGTGACCATGGCGTTTGCGGCGGATGCCACGGGCTCGACTGTGACGTTCGTGGATACTGATTACGCTACGTCGTCGACCTACAAGGGTATTCAGATCTTCAAGGCGACGGTTACCGTGACCGGCGAGAACACCACGGTAAGCGGGATTGAGTGGGCCGGTGCCGATGCGGATGAGCAGCAAACGATCCAGAAGGCTGTTGTTGAAGCAATTCAAACTATAAAAAGCGATTACAACAGCACGAACGCTCAGGATGCAGCCGAATGGCTGAACGCGAATGCTGGCGTGAACGGAACTGAGTCGCGTGTCGAAAATGATAACGTTTTGAATACAATTGCAAAGAAGCTTAGCGCAGATAGCTTCACTTGGAAGTCGACTAAGCAAGGAGATAGCACGCTCATTGGACTCGACGCTGGTTACTGGTTGTTCCTTACTGCGGGCGTCAACAAGCCTGCTGAAGGCTTAGCGGCCAGTCAATCGACCGATGTCTTTACATCGCCCATCTTTAAGCTCGTGGACGGCACAAATCCAGTGACTATTGTGCCGAAAAAGAACATCCCTACCGTCGAGAAGAAGATCGTGAGCGACGCGGATAGCAAAGAGCACGATGCCGCCGATTCTCAGATCGGTCAGGACGTGACGTACAACCTCTACGGCACCATCGCTGATAACTATGACTCGTACGACATATATTACTATCAGTTCTCCGACCAGATTTCCAAGGGTCTGACGCTGCAGAAGAATAGCGCCAAGGTGTATCTGTACGATTCCCCTGAGGCAGCAAAAGCCGATCCGACCCATACGAATAATACGGGGAAAGATATTACGACGGACTTTACCGAGAAGTCTTTTAATGCCGATCCGTCTGACGGTAGCGTTACGACGACGTGGACCTGCGATAGCCTGAAGAAGATCGATGGCGTCACCAAGGAATCCTGCATCGTTGTTTCCTATACAGCGCAGATTAATGAGAGTGCCGTCGTTGGCTTGGATAACAACAAAGAAGGCAATCCCAACACCGTAACGCTTTACTACTCCAACAACCCCATGACCACGGACCATGGCCAGACCGTGCCCGACACTGTCAGGGACTACACCTACGGCCTCAAGATCAACAAGGTCGACTTGGGTACCGAGCGCCCGCTCAATGGTGCCAAGTTCACAATCAAGGTTAAAAATGCGGATGATAAGGATTCAGCGGATAAGTACGTTCAGTCTGATGGAAAACTCGGCAAAGAAGCGCATCAGTTTGTGACCACCAGTGACGGCACCTTTACGGTCAAGGGTCTCGATACCGGAACCTATACCGTTGAGGAGGTTGAAGCTCCCCAGGGTGGCTACACGACCGTGAACTCTTTCGACTTTATGATTACTCCTAAGTTGGGTACCGATCCCGACGCCAAACTGAAAGATGTCGAGTACACGCTTCAAGCAAATGGACAACAGGATCAAGTTATCATCGGCACTCCAAATAATGTGAAGGATGACAACAAGCTTGAGGCCGCAGATAGCACAGAGATAAACGCCGACGGCACCTTCAACATCACCGTTGGCGATACCAAGCAGGTTGGCCTCCCGCTGACCGGTCTCAATGGCGTGACCTTCACTTGGATCGCTGGTGGCGCGGTGCTGTGCATCGGCGTGGCGCACCTCATCCGCAGCCGTAAGCAGGCTGAGGAGTCCGAGCAGGAGTAACGCTCGCTCACCCATCCCTTTGGCAGGTGGGATGTGATGGCCATGAGACTTGCGGACACTTTTCTCGTCCATCCACGTTCTTGCTTTGCCATTCTCTTTTCGGGGCAGACTCCGCACTGGAGTCTGCCCTGTTTTTTTGGGACAACGCAGCCAGCCTCCATTGCCCGTTGGATCAAGCGTATGAATATCGAACAGATGTTTGTCAAAATCGCGTTTACCAGGCGTGGGTGCATACACTCGCAGTAAAATACCCTTGCGACGCATTCCGTGCGCGGGCGGCCGACGACTCGATCGGAGGTCACCATATGCTGAAATTCCTTAACGCGCTCGCCGCCCTCGCGGCGGTGGGCACGTTCGTCATCGCGTTTCTTGACTCGTATGAGGTTCGGTTTAAGGTCCGTAGGCGCACGCGCGGTGCGGACGGTGGACGGCATTTGCGCCGAAAGCGCAAATAAGAATGCCCGGGGGTCGGATCCCGGGCATTTAACAAAAACTGAAAACTAGGCCGCCCGCGCTCCCAAACATTTACGCGGGGTGCGTCGTTTTCTATTGACATTGTATCCCGAATCGCCCAGTCGATTCGGGACATTTTGAAAACTCAAATGCGGGCCCATACTCGCGCTGTGCAATGCTGCCAGGCTGCGTTGTCCGGCGTACGAGCTCGCGAATCGGCTATTATTTGTTTAGACAACTTGAGTTGTAGAGGAGTGACCGGCGATGGTGCAGGGCGCCAAACATATGAAGAGCAATAACGCTGCGGCCAACGGCGGCTCAAGCCCTCAGCCCAAACCTCAACCAAAGCCCAAGCGCCGCCGCAAGCGGCTGCCGCGCTGGGCCGACCGGCTCATCACCATCGTCATCATCCTTATCGGCGTGGGCCTTATGACCTGGCCGTGGATCTTGGACCGGCTCGAGGCCTCGGGCGTGTTCAACCAGATCAGCACGGTGTCCAGCACCGTGGACGCGCTGTCTGCCGAGGAGCGCGAGCGCATCTTGCTGCAGGCGCGCTCCTATAACGAGCAGCTGGCGGGCGAGGCCACCGAGCTCCCCGCCGACCAGATCGAGCCCTACGCCCAGCAGCTCATCTTTGACCGCGACCCCATGATGAGCTGGGTCGAGATCCCCTCCATCGACGTGAGCATGCCCATCTACCACGGTACGAGCGAGGAAGTCCTTATGGCGGGCGTCGGCCACCTGGAGGGAACGAGCCTGCCGGTGGGCGGCACCTCGACGCATTGCGTGCTCACCGCGCACTCGGGCATGCGCAACCTGAGCATGTTCGACGACATCCACTCGCTGGAGCCCGGCGACCTGGTGCTGCTGCACACCATGAACAAGACGCTCGCCTACAAGATGGTGGACTCCGAGGTGGTGCTGCCCGGGGAGATGGAGTCGCTGACTATCGAGCCCGGCGCCGACAAGGTGACGCTCGTCACCTGCACGCCCTACGGCGTGAACGACCATCGCCTGCTGGTGCATTGCGTGCGCACCAAGTACAACAAAAAGGACGTCGACAAGCAAAAGTCGCTGGCCGGCCGCCACTGGGGCAAGCGCGAGTTTGCCGTGCTCATCGTGGTCGTGGCCATTGTGCTGTTGCTGCTGGACATCGTGATCCACGCGATCCGCAAGCGCCGCAAGGCCAAGGCCTCGGCATAAGACATTCTCCACAACCACCACAATGGGGACAGGCGCCTTTGTGGTGGTCGGGGCTTCCAAACCATCACAACATTCGATGAAAATCGCGATTTTGACGAAAAGCGTCGAATGTTGTGATGCTTTTCGTTGTGGGCGGGACGGTTTTCGTTGTGAGCGGGACGGTTTTCGCTATGGACGGTGCGGTTTCGCTGCAGAACCGCCGGCCCGCGGCCTGCCAACTGCCGCCCTCGTTACGTTTTCGCTGCATTTAGGTAAAGCACCTGCTCCAAGCGGCGTTGCCTTGTATACTAGAGCGGTTTATCTGTTATGCGGAAGGGAGCGCCTATGGCACTCAGCGAGAAAGACGTGCGCGGCATCGCCGAGTACGCAAAGATCGCACTGACCGATGATGAGCTCACCCAGATGACGTCCTACATGAACGACGCCGTCCAGATGCTCGAGCCCGTCCTGCAATATGACTTGCCCGACGTGGAGCCCACGTTCCATCCCATCGGAAGCCTGTCTAACGTGATGGGCGATGACCTGCGCGAGCCCGAGCGTGACCTGCCGCTCGACGTTGCGCTCGAAAACGCCGGCAGCGCGCGCGACCGCTACTTCCGCGTGCCGTCCATTTTGGGAGAGGGGGAGAGCGAGTAATGGCGCTAAGCTTCGATTCCCTTACCGCCGCCCAGATTGCCGCGGGCGTTGCCGCCGGCGACTTTACCGCTACCGAGGTGGCCCAGGCCTCCCTTGCCGCCATCGAGGCGCGCGAGGGCGGGGTCCAGGCATTCCTGCAGGTGGCGCCCGAGCTTGCGCTCGAGGCCGCCGCGCGCGTGGATGCCGACCGTGCCGCAGGCAAGCCGCTGCCCCCGCTTGCGGGCGTGCCGCTGGCTATTAAGGACAACATGAACCTCGTGGGCACGCGCACCACCTGCGCTTCTCGCATGCTCGGGGACTACCAGAGCGTCTATACCGCCACCTGCGTCCAGCGCATGCTCGATGCCGGCTGCCTGCCCATGGGCAAGGCCAACATGGACGAGTTTGCCTTTGGCAGCTCCACCGAGAGCTCGGCGTTCCACCGCACCAACAACCCTTGGGATACCGAGCGCGTGCCCGGCGGCTCCTCGGGTGGCTCCGCTGCAGCTGTCGCCGCGGGCGAGGTCGCGCTCTCGCTGGGCTCGGACACCGGCGGCTCCATTCGCCAGCCGGCATCACTGTGCGGCGTGGTGGGCTTTAAGCCCACGTATGGCGCCGTGAGCCGTTACGGCGTGGTTGCCTTTGGCTCGTCGCTCGACCAGGTGGGCCCCTTTGGCCGTACGGTCGAGGATGTCGCGCTGGCCATGAACGCGCTTACCGGCGCGGGCCACGATCCGTACGACTGCACCAGTCAGGATTGCGCCGTCGACTTTACCGAGCATCTCAACGACAGCATCGAGGGCAAGCGCGTGGGCATTATCCCCGCGTTTATGGAGGCCGAGGGCCTGACGCCCGAGGTCAAGGCCGCTGTTCAGCGCGCTGCCCAGGAGCTGCAGAACCAGGGCGCCGAGTTGGTCGAGGTCGACCTGCCGCACCTGGACGCCGCCATCGCCGCCTACTACGTCATCGGCCCGGCCGAGGCGTTCTCCAACCTGGCTCGCTTCGACGGCATTCGCTACGGCTATCAGGAGGAGGGCTGCGCCAACCTGTCCGACCAAAGCTCGCTCTCGCGCGCCCACGGCTTTGGCGCCGAGGCCAAGCGCCGTCAGATGCTCGGCGCCTACCTGCTGAGCTCGGGCGTGTACGACAAGTACTACTACGCTGCGCAAAAGGCCCGCACGCTCATCACGCAGGACTACGACGCCGCGTATGCCAAGGTGGACACCATCCTTATGCCCGCCTCGCCGCGTACGGCCTTTAAGTTTGGCGAGATCAGCGACCCCACGCAGATGTACCTCTCCGATCTGTACACTATCTCGCTCAACATTTGCGGCAACGGCGGTATCTCGGTGCCGCTTGGCCTGGGCGAGGATACTCAGCTGCCCGTTTCTGCCCAGCTGGTGGGCCCGGCCTTTAAGGACCGTCAGCTGCTCATGTTTGCTCGCGCCCTGGAGCGCGGCTTTGCCGATGCCGCCACGGGTGCGCCCGCGCTTTCCGTCGCGCCCGATTTTGCCGGGAAGGGAGGCGAGCTGTAATGAAGGAGCTTTCCGAGGTCCTGCAGGATTGGGAGGCCGTGATCGGCCTGGAGATCCATACCGAGCTCACCGCACTCGATACCAAGATGTTCTGCAACTGCAAGCTCAGCCACGATGACGAGCCCAACGCCAACGTGTGCCCGGTGTGCCTGGGCCTGCCCGGCGCCCTGCCGGTGCCCAACAAGCGCGCCATCGAGAGCATCGTCAAGGCCGGCCTCGCCACCAACTGCGAGATCCAGCGCCACTCGATGTTCTACCGCAAGCACTACTTCTATCCCGATATGGCCAAGAACTTCCAGACCACGCAGGGTCCGGTCGCCTTTGCCATGTACGGTCACCTGGATCTGGACGTGACCGGTCGCGGTGCCGCCGAGCGCCCCGACTGCGCGTTTGGCGAGGCCGAGGCCCAGAGCCTGGCGAGCGCCTCCGCCAACGCCGAGGGCCTGTCCACGTCCATGACGTCGACCATGCGCGAGGGCAATCAGCGTGCCGGCCATCTGGCCAGCTATGACGCGTCCAACCTGCAGATGCCCGAGCGCCGCAAGGACGGTTCCTACACGGTGCCCATCCGCATCCTGCGCATCCACATGGAGGAGGACGCCGCCAAGATGGTCCACGTGGGCGGCGCCGAGGGCCGCATTACCGCCGCGGCCGAGTCGCTCGTCGACTACAACCGCTGCGGCACGCCGCTGATCGAGCTCGTCACCGAGCCCGACTTGCGCACGCCCGAGGAAGCGCGTCTGTTTATGGAAAAGCTCCGTCGCATCTTTGTGACGCTGGGCATTTCGGACTGCTCCATGGAGAAGGGTTCCATGCGCTGCGACGGCAACGTGTCGCTGCGCCGCCGCGGCGAGACCAAGCTGGGCACCAAGACCGAGCTCAAGAACCTCAACTCGTTTAAGAGCCTGCATGACGGCCTTGCCTACGAGATCTGCCGCCAGGCCGAGGTACTCGAGGAGGGCGGCATTATCTACCAGGAGACCCGTCACTGGGAGCCCAGCCGCAAGCGCACCGTGGTCATGCGTGTGAAGGAGACGGCCGACGACTATCGCCTGTTCCCCGATCCCGATCTGGCGCCGTTCGATCTGGACGATGAGTTTATCGACCGCTGCCGTGGCGAGATTCCCGAGCTGCCCGATGCCAAGCGCGCCCGTTTTGAGGCCGACTTTGGCATTAAGGCGGCCGATGCCGAGCAGATTGCCGGCGACCCGGAGTTTGCCGAGTTTTTTGAGGCCGCCGCTGCCGGTATGGCCGGCAAGGAGGCCCAGACGGTTGCAAACTTGCTGCTGAACGAGATGATCGCCTACCTTAAGGGCGCGGGAGTGTCGCTGGCCGAGTCCGGCATCGCGCCGGCTCAAGTGGCGGCTCTTGCCAAACTGCTGGCGACCGATGCCATCAGCTCCAACCAGGCGCACGAGGTCTTTGAGGCCATGGCTCAGACCGGCGACGATCCCAACAAGATCGTCGACGAGCGCGGTATGCGTCAGGTGAGCGATGCCGGCGCGCTGCAGCCGATCGTGGACGAGGTGCTGGCAAACTGTGCCGATCAGGCGCAGCAGTATCGCGACGGCAACCAGAAGGTCATCGGCTTTTTGGTGGGCCAGTGCATGAAGGCGAGCCGCGGCAAGGGCAATCCGAAGCTCTTCAACGAGTTGCTGAGAACGTCGCTCTCGTAAGCGGGAACCCGGGAGCCCCGGCAGGGCGGGTGCTTCCTCAAAATTTCGAACAGTCCTGCGCAAGACGAAGGCCACATTAAGTGGC
>URIA01000066.1 GCA_900547765.1 uncultured Collinsella sp.
GGTTTCTGATGCGGCGCGCTGCGCGCCCCGCACAGGCTAAAGCCTCTAACAAAAAAGCTAAAGAGGCCCGCCACCGTAAGCGGTGACGGGCCTCAACTGTACGGTCTGCGCGCTGGCTCGAGCTAGGCGTTCTATTTGCCCAGCTTGGCCTTAACCAGACCGACCACGGTCGGGATGATCGACACGGCAACGATGCCGATAATCAGCAGCTCAAAGTGCTCCTGCACAAAGGGAATGCCGCCAAAGAAGTAGCCCAACAGCGTAAAGACCGTCGACCAGGTAATGCCGCCCAGCACGTTAAAGACGACAAAGTTGCGCCAGTGCATGCCGCCCATGCCAGCGATAAAGGGCACAAAGGTGCGGATAAACGGGAAGAAGCGACCCAGGAAGATGGCCAGGTGACCCCACTTGTCCAAGAAGTCCTCGGACTTTTTGATGCGCTCGGGCGTCATGGCCTTGACCTTGCCCGAAGCGATAATCTTTTTGCCAAAGAAGTGACCGATCATAAAGTTGCACTGATCGCCCAAAATGGCAGCGGCCCATGCGGTGGCCAGAAGCGCCACAATGTTAAAGCCGCCATTGTGGGCAAAGAAACCCGAGGCGAACAGCAGCGAATCACCGGGAAGGAACGGGAAGAACACCACGCCCGTCTCGATAAAGATGATCAGGAACACGCAGCCGTAGGCCATAAGCGGGCCGGCGGCGATCCAGCTGGCGATCGCGGTGCGCGGATCCTTAAGCAGCTCGGCGATAAAATTGATGAAACCCATGAAGTAAAACCTCTCAGTTGTGGGCGCGGATACGTCCAAGTTGACCAGTATACGGTTGCGGTGCCCCCTCGTGCGCAACCCCACAAAAGCATGACTCCATTACCAGCAAGTTTGCATAACTGACATCTGTAGCGCAATGGCGCCAAGATTGTCCTTCCTAATCCCTAGCAAATCGCTATACTTTATTGAATCGCATTGCCATGGCGCTAAGGGAGGGCGGCCGGTGAGCTTTATCAATACCATTCGCGAGGATATCAAGACCGTCCAGGCGCAAGACCCCGCTGCACAAAACGGTCTGGTCATCTTCCTTTCCTATCCTGGCCTGCACGCCAAGTGGAACCACGTGCCCGAGCACTGGCTCTGGGAGCACGGTCATCGCTCGCTCGCCCGCGTGCTCTCGCAAATCACCCGCCACATCACCGGCGTCGAGATTCATCCCGCGGCACAGATCGGCAAGCATTTCTTTATCGACCATGCCATGGGCGTCGTCATCGGCGAGACCACCATTGTGGGCGACAACTGCGTGCTCTACCAGGGCGTTACGCTCGGCGGCACCGGCAACGAGACCGGCAAACGCCACCCAACGCTCGGCGATAACGTCACCGTGGGCACGGGCGCCAAGGTGCTCGGCAACATCCGCATCGGCAACAACGTCAAGATCGGCGGCAACTCGGTCGTCGTCAAGGACGTGCCCGACAACTGCACCGTCGTGGGCGTGCCGGGACGCATCATCAAGCGCAACGGCTGCCGCGTGTTCGAGGAGAGCTTCGACGCCAAGCAGCATCGCGAGTACATGCCCGATGACGCTGCCGAGCAGAGTGCCCTCAACCGCCAAGGCATCACCGAGAACGCCCGCCGCGTCAAAGAACTCGAGCGAGAGGTGGCCGAGCTCAAAGCCCTCGTCGCCAAGCTCGTGGACGAACGCTAGAGGCGGACGACCACCGACAACATTGACGCCAACGCAAAGGCGCGCCAGAGGATTCACCCCCGGCGCGCCTTATTTGTGATGTGGCAAAGAGACTGTCCCTTTGTCACATTATGCGAACTGGCTCAGATAGAGGTCGGCGTAGGCACCCTCGGCAGCCAGCAGCTCCTTATGCGTGCCCTGCTCGATAATGTTGCCGTGATCCATGACCAAGATCAGGTCGGCGTCCACGATCGTCGACAGGCGATGCGCGATCACAAAGCTCGTGCGCCCGCGCATAAGCGCGTCCATGGCACGGCCGATGGCAAGCTCGGTACGCGTGTCCACGCTTGAGGTCGCCTCGTCCAGGATGAGAATCGCCGGGTTGTTGAGCAGTACGCGTGCGATGGTCAGCAGCTGACGCTGGCCCTGGCTAATGCTCTCGGCATCGTTGGCCACGCGCGTGTCGTAGCCCTGCGGCATAGTGCGCACAAAGAAGTCGACCTGCGCGGCACGAGCGGCGGCCACAATTTCGTCGCGCGTTGCCTCGGGGCAGCCGTAGGCGATGTTTTCGGCAATCGTGCCATCGAACAGCCAGGCGTCCTGCAGCACCATGCCAAACTGCTGCCGTAGCTCGCCGCGGTCCATGCGGCTCGTATCCACGCCGTCGAGCGTAATACGCCCGCCGTCAATCTCGTAGAAGCGCATGAGCAGGTTGATGAGCGTCGTCTTGCCTGCGCCCGTGGTTCCCACCACCGCGATCTTTTGGCCCGGCTCGGCGGTAAACGACACGTCGCGCATAAGCGGCTTGTCGGGCGAATAACCAAAGCGCACGTGCTCAAAGGAGACGCGGCCCTCTACGCGACCCGGCAGCTTGGCGGCCTCGTCCGGCAGCGGACCGGCTTCCATCTCGGGCTCATCGAGCAGGTCGAACACGCGCTCCGCACTCGCCAGCGCGCTCTGCAGCGAGTTAAAGGTAAACGACAGCTGCGTCATGGGTTCGGACGCCTCGTAGATAAACTGAAAGAACGCCTGGAACACGCCGACGGTCATGTGACCGGCAACCAGCATGCTGCAGCCCACCAGCGCGATCACGATCTGCGCCAAACGGCCGATAAAGCGCACCGCAGGGCCGACGGCATTGATCATAAAGTCGGCCTTGGTACTCACGCGCGCTAGCTCCCTCGAGGCCTCATGCACTTCGGCAGAACTCTGACGCTCGCGGTTAAACGCGCGAATCACCAAACGGCCCGAATAGCCTTCCTCAACCGCGCTCGTGATTTTGGACACCCACTCCTGGCGCTCGCCGGTCACGTCATGTGTGCGACGCGAGACCACTTTGGTCATCAGCAGCGACAGCGCCATAAAGAACAAAAAGACGAGCGTGAGCGGCACGCTAAACACGAACATCACGCTCACGGCGCCCACCACGGTGCCGATCGACACAAGCAGCTGAAGCAATCCGCGCTGCATACTCTCGGACATCTTGTCCAAGTCGTTGGTCGCACGGCTGACGACCTCGCCGGGACGATGCGCATCAAAGTAGGCAAGCGGCAGACGGTTGAGCTTTTGCGCGATGCGGTTGCGTAGGCGCAGGTTGAGGCGCTCGGCAACGCTCGACATCAAAAAGCTCTGGAGTGCGTAGAACGAGGCGGCGGCGGTCCAAATCATAAAGTAGATGAAGATGGTCCTGCCGCAGTTCTCCCAGGTAATGCTGAAGGTAGTGTTGTTGGCAAACGCCAGCTTCATGTGCCCCCACAGTTCATCGATCACGCGGGCGCTGTAAGCCGGCGCCGCGGTGTTAAAGATGACATAGAACACGATGCTCGCGAACACGATATAAAAGCGCCAATGGTCGCCGGCGGCCTCGCTCCACAGGCGGCGCACCGTCGCCCAGGTGTCGCGGGGCGTCTCGTCCTCGTCCTCGTCGTCAACGTCGCGCATGCGCTCCGCCTCGGCGCGGGCGCGCTCGTCCTCGGCGCGCTCGTTTTCCTCGTAGAGCGCCTGGCGGCGAGCCTCGCGCTCCGCCGCCTTGGCGGCTTCGTCCAGGCCGGGCATGGCGCCCGTCTCCTCAACTGTCTCCTCAACCGCGGCATCATCGACGATGCCCTGTTTTTTGAGCTCCTCGGTCATGCTACTCACCTCCCTTCATCTGTGATTCCGCGATGGCGCGGTATACCTCGCAGGTTTCCATCAACTCGTCGTGCGCGCCCAAGCCCACGACCTCGCCATCCTTGAGCACCACGATCTGGTCGGCATGCAAAATAGTCGAGATGCGCTGGGCGATGATAAGCACCGCGGCATCGCGCGTCTCGTCCTGCAGCGCATGGCGCAGTGCCGCATCGGTCTTAAAGTCCAGAGCCGAAAAACTGTCGTCGAAGATATACAGATCGGCATGCTTCATGAGTGCGCGGGCAATCGCCAGGCGCTGGCGCTGACCACCCGAGAAGTTCGTGCCGCCCTGGGCCACCGGCGTATCGAGCCCCTGGGGCTGGTCGAGCACAAAGGTGCTCTGGGCAACCTCCAGCGCATGGAGCATGTCAGCCTCGGTCGCACCCTCGTTACCAAAGCGCAGGTTGCTCGCCACCGTACCCGAGAACAGCCACGCCTTCTGCGGCACGTAAGCGATATGCCCGCGAATCTCACCTTGCGAAAGGTCGCGCAGATCGACGCCGTTCAGGCGAATGGTGCCCTTCGTGGCATCGTGGAAACGCAACAAGAGCTTGGCCACCGTTGACTTGCCCGAGCCCGTTGAGCCCACGATCGCGGTCGTCTGTCCGCGGCGGCAGGTAAAACTCAGGTTGCACAGGGTGTCCTCGTCGGCATCGTCAAAACGGAACGACATGTGGTCGAACACAGCCACCACGTCGGCCCCATCTGCGGACTCAGGCGCCCCGTCGCCCAGCGTAGCCTTGCCGTCTACAATGCTCGGCTTGATTTCGAGCACCTGCTGTGCACGGTTCAGGCATGCGGCGGCGCGCGGGAGCGTCAGAATCACCATCTGCGCCATCATCACAAAGAACAGGATCAGGATCGCGTACTCCAGCACGGCCGAGATGCTACCGATTTGCATGGCGTGGACGCCCACGCGGTTGCCGCCCACCCACAGCACCGCCACCTCGGCGATGTTCATCAAAAAGAAGCTGGAACTGTCGAGACCCACAAACAGGTGGTTGACCTTGATGGCGTTGGCCGCGTAATCGCTAAACACCTTGTCCAGGCGCTGCTCCTCGTGGCGCTCCTTGTTAAATGCGCGGATGACGCGCACGCCCACGATGTTCTCGCGCAGCACCACGTTCATGCGGTCGATAAAGCTCTGCAGGCGCATAAAAATCGGCGCGGCGTTAGCCACCGTAAAGACCGCCGCCACCAGCACGATCGCAACCACCACGCCCAGCAGCGTGCCCATGGCGGGATCGATGAACCAAGCAAAAATGATGCCTGCCACGGCCAAGAACGGCACCGGCAGCACCAACTGAATCGTCTGCAGGATCGCTTGCTGAATCACGTTGATGTCGTTGAGCGAGCGCGTGATCATCGAACCCGTGCCAAAGCGCTCAAAGTCGCTGGCCGCGAGTTCGAGCGACTTGTCGTACACGGCATTGCGGATATCGCAGGCTACGTTGGCGGCCAGGCGCGCCGAAAGATAGCAGCCCAACACCGTGCCGCCGCTGGCCATGCCGGTCGCGATAAGCATATACAGGCCGTTGCGTAAAATATAGTCGACATCGCCCGTGGTAATACCGGTGTTGACCATGTTCGCCAGCATCGTGGGAACCAACAGCGTACCGACGTTATCTATCAGCACCGCAAACAGCGTCACCGCAATCAGACCGCGGTACGGCCTCATAAACCTCATTAAGAGTCGCATGTGTCCCCCTCGCCCTTATCGTCAGTCTCGTTCTCGGCGGCCACTTGCCGTTTAAATGCCTCGCACTCTTCGTTAAGAACATGGGAGAACTTACCGACCAAGCGCATAATCTCGCGCTGCTCCCACAGCTCGAGCGCCTCGAATGCCTGTTGCTCGGCTTTTTGCGCCGGCAACGCGTAGCGCTTGGCAAACCGCACGCCTTCTTCGGTCAGTCGCACAACCTTGTTCTTACGACTGCCCTCGGCAAACTCCAACGTCGCAAGCCCTCGCGCCCTAAGCGTCTTAATCGCCGAATTGATGGTCTGTTTGCTGTAGAACCATTCACTCGTCAGCCGACTCACGGCAACGCTTCCGCCCGCCGCACTCGTGTCGACGAGCATCCAGTAGGCGCAGTCCGAAAGACCGCAGGCGCGCGCGAACTCCGAATAGACACGGTCAAGCCCGTTGAGCATCCGGTCGAAATCGACCAGGCTAACTGCACTATTCATCTCTCCCACCATTCGATAGTCCGAGTTTTGACCAATTTATATCTCTACATTAGTCCGAGTTTTGACTATCGTCAATAAGCTCGTTGTTTATGGTCGTCCCTACATAAGCATATCGACAAAAAAGACCGCCGGCGCGGGGGCGGCGCCGGCGGTTGCGAGAGAATATCGATTGTTGGCTGTTACGCAGCGACGGCCTCATAGACCGTAGCGCCCGAGAAGCTGTCATGCAGGCTCTTGCCGGCAATCCACGGCAGCTCGACGACCTCGCAGACCGTGTTGACCAGCTCGGAGCAGTCAGTAAAGTGGCCCTTATCGTTGAGGGCCTCGCAATCCTGAACACGCCAATAGCCATCGGTGTGCGTGATGTAGTACTCGTGATCGTTGATCGACACGAAAGCGCGCGTCTTGGAACGCAGCAGCTTCAGAAATCCTTCGAAATCGGTCTCGACGACATCTCCAGCCTGGAACATGATGTTACCTCCTGGCCCGGCGCCACCACGGCGCATTGATAAACGTTGGTGCTCCTTTAGTAAAACCTTTATCAGAGGTTATGCGTTCGTCATTTAGGCAAGTGGTAAAAAACCGCAGGGTAGACGGGATAAAACGTTTAACCATCCCATTTGTTTGTCACATTCTGAAGGTACTTTTATGCAAACCTACTTTCCCAATTGGAATCTATCCTTTTGGCCGGGCAATTGACCGTCTATCGTTTAAGCCCGACGGGTATGAACGGGGCATCTGCAACGCCACCGCAAGGAGACACCATGGAGACCATCGAAGCGCTCATTCACCGCCGCAGCTGCCGCAACTACAGCGATCGTCCCGTCGAGGCCGAAAAGCTTGCACGTATTATCGAAGCCGGCCAATATGCACCGAGCGGCATGGGCCGCCAACCGGTGACGTTTGTCGCCGTCACCGACCCCGCGACCGTCGAGCGTCTCTCACAGCTCAACGCCCAGGTCATGGGCAGCAACAGCGACCCCTTCTATGGCGCCAAGACCGTTGTGGTGGTACTGGTCGACCGCAGCGTGCCCACGTATCTGGAAGACGGCTCGCTCGCCATGGGCAACTTGCTCAACGCCGCCTATGCACTGGGTGTCGATTCGTGCTGGATTCACCGCGCGCACGAGGTCTTTGACTCGCCCGAGGGCCTGGAGCTGCTGGCCAGCTGGGGCCTGCCCGCCGACGGCAACCTGCGCGGTGTCGGTCACTGCATTCTGGGCTATGCCGAGGACACGCTACCCGAGCCCAAACCCCGCCGCGACAACGTGGTGTATGTAAAGTAAATCAAAACCACCCCTAAAAGGGGTGGTTTGCTCTTAGGGTATAACCCTTGGA
>URIA01000067.1 GCA_900547765.1 uncultured Collinsella sp.
ACATCACCGAGGGCGCCATTCCGTTCATGACCAAGAACATCTGGCCCGTCATGCCCATCATGATGCTCGGTTCCTCTATCGCCTCGATCCTGACCATTATGTTCAACGTTCACGATCCGGCGCCTCATGGTGGCTTCCTGGTCCTGCCCGTTGTCGAGAATGGTCCGCTGTGGGTCCTCGCGATCCTCATCGGCGCTGTGGTCGGTGGCATCCTGTTCGTGGCCTTCAAGAAGTACGACTTCGAGAAGAACCAGAAGGCAGCTCCCGCCGCTGCTGCTCAGCCGGTCGAGGCCCCCAAGGCCGCTGCCGTCGAGGCCCCCAAGGCCGAGGCTGCCGACTTCGTGAAGGTCGAGAACGTCTTTGTCGCCGAGGACTTCGCTTCTCGTGACGAGGCTCTGAGCTTTGTCTCCAACCAGGCCGTCAAGGCCGGTGTCGCGAGCGACGCCGATGCCGTGATGAACGCCTTCCTGGCCCGCGAGGCCGAGGGTACCACGGGCATGATGGAGGGCTTCGCCATTCCGCATGCCAAGTCCGATGCCATTACCGTGGCCGCCGTTATCGTCGTCAAGGACGACTCCGGCGTCACCGGTTGGGACACCATGGACGGCGCTCCCGTCAACGTGGCTATCGCCCTGCTCATCCCCGGTGCCCAGGCTGGCACCACGCATCTCAAGATTCTGTCCAAGGTCGCCGAGGCGCTCATGGACGAGGACTTCCGTGCCACCGTCAAGGGTTCCACCAACGCCGCCGAGATCGCCAAGACGATCAACGCCCGTCTGGTCTAACCCCACGGCTAGCGATTAACATCGCCCCCTGTACAAAAGGCGAGGACTCCACCAGGAGCCCCCGCCTTTTTTCTTGCCCCTCCCATAAGTTGCGGTGAAATAGGGACTGTTTAACCGTTTCAACCCCAAATCCAGTCCCTATTTCACCGCAACTTACAGAGATGGGCATAGACGGTCCTGCTTGCCGAGTCTTTAGTGCGGACAGACTATCAGCCAGAATTCCGTTTGGTCGATATTACTCTGGACCGACTGAGTTTCCCCAGCTTGCTCGCCCACGGAGGCCCGGACGCGGCCTGTGAGATTTATCGCGAGTTCCGCACGAGCCGAAGAGCACTTAATGTGCTCTTCGTGCGAGCAGGACTGTAGAGCAGGAAATCTCACAGGCCGCGCACGGGCCCCTGTGGGCGAGCAAGCGGACGACAAACACATCTGTCCAATAATTCGTGTGAAACACAATGAAAAACCGTTTGATGTGAGTTAATATAAACAACGTCGTGAATCTGACTCCTGCCGCATGCATGACAGGGGTTAAACACAAAAAAGGAGTCAATTATGGTTTCTGAGAAGGCTACCCTCGTCAATCCGCAGGGTCTTCACATGCGTCCGGCTGGCCTCTTCGCCTCCACCATGGGCAAGTACGCCTGCGACGTGACTGTCGTCACCCCCGAGAAGGAGGTCAACGGTAAGTCCCCGATGGCCCTCATGGCTGCTGGTATCCCCTGTGGTACCGAGGTCGAGGTCAAGTGCGACGGCGCTGACGAGGCCGAGGCTCTGGCTGCTGCCATCGAGCTCATCAAGAGCGGTCTTGGCGAGTAGAACTCAAACGGGTCGCATGTTGAACAACTAAGTTCATATTTGGGGGCGCAGTGACCTGTTGTAAGGTAGCTGCGCTCTTTTGTCATGGATATGGCAAAACGCTTTATCACATGACACGGAGAGAGGAATGGGAATGTATCAGGGAGTCAACGCTTCCGAGGGCATCGGTATCGGCACCGTCATGGTCGCCGTCGATCCCGACTTGACGTTTGAGCCGCACGAGGTTGCTGATTCGGCAGCAGAGAAGGAGCGCTATCAGTCCGCTCTTTCGGTCTTCTGCGAGAAGACCCAGGCTCAGGCCGACCACATGAAGGAGACGGTGGGCGAGGCCGAGGCCGAGATCATGAGCGGACACATTGTCCTGGCTCAGGACCCGGGCATGACCGACGCCATTAACGCCGCCATTGACGGCGGCACCTGCGCCGAGCAGGCGCTCATGGACACCTCGACCATGTTCGAGAACATGTTCCTGTCAATGGACGACGAGATGTTCCGTCTGCGCGCGGCCGACATCGCCGACATCCGCACCGGTATTCTGGCCGAGCTGCTGGGCAAGGAGGTCGTCGACCTCTCCGTCCTGCCCGAGAACACCGTCGTTGTCGTGCATGACCTCACGCCGTCCATGACCGCCACGATCGATAAGGCCCATGTTGCCGGTATCGTCACCGAGACCGGTGGCCGCACGTCGCACTCCGCGATCATCGCGCGCGCCCTCGAGATCCCGGCTGTCCTTTCGGTTTCCAACAGCTGCACCGCGTTGCGCAACGGTATGACCGTTGTCGTCGACGGTGGCAAGGGTATCGTCGAGGCCGATCCCGACGAGGAGACGCTCGCTGCCTACACCGCCAAGGCCGAGGCCTTCGCTGCCGAGAAGGCAGCCCTCGAGGCCTTCCGTGGTAAGCCGTCCGTGACTGCCGATGGCATCAAGAAGATCATCGCTTGCAACATCGGTAACCCCGATGACGTGCCCAACGCGCTCGATCACGACGCCGAGGCTATCGGTCTGTTCCGCTCCGAGTTCCTGTTCATGGACTCTGCTGAGCTTCCTTCCGAGGAGGAGCAGTTCAACGCCTACCGTAAGGTCGCCAGCGCGCTCAAGGGTGCTCCGGTCATCATCCGTACGCTCGATGTGGGTGGCGACAAGGAGATTCCGTATCTGCATATGGTCAAGGAAGACAACCCCTTCATGGGCTTCCGCGCCGTGCGTTACTGCCTGGCCAATCCCGACCAGTACAAGGTCCAGCTCCGCGCTCTGCTGCGCGCTAGCGCCTTCGGTGACGTCAAGATCATGATCCCGCTCGTCACCTGCGTCGAGGAGGTCTTGGCTGTCAAGGAGCTCGTCGAGCAGTGCAAGGCCGAGCTGACCGAAGAGGGTCGCAAGTTCAACGAGAACATCGAGGTCGGCATCATGGTCGAGACGCCCGCCGCTTCGCTGCTCGCAGACCGTCTTGCCGAGGTCGCCGACTTCTTCTCCATCGGCACCAACGACCTGATCGGCTACACCATGTGCGCCGACCGTGGTAACGACACCATCTCCAACCTGTACCAGGTTTACTATCCCGCCGTGCTCCGCTCGCTCAAGAACATCATCGAGAGCGGCGTGAAGGCCGGCATCATGGTCGGTATGTGCGGCGAGGCCGCTGCCGATCCGCTGCTCGAGCCGCTGCTGATCAGCTGGGGCCTGGAGGAGTTCTCGATGAGCGCTCCGTCCATCCTGCGCGCCCGCAAGACCATCAGCCAGTGGACCAAGGCCGAGTGCGACGAGCTCGCCGAGAAGGCGCTCGCCTGCAACACCGCAGCCGAGGTCAAGGCACTGCTCGAGTCCGCAGCTCGCTAATTTGGTATCAGAGGTAACCGCGTGGTTGGAATGGGCCGGCCACGCGGCCCTCACATATACAGGGGGTACTGTAAATGTTCTACACGCTAACCGCTAACCCGGCTGTCGACATGACGGTTTCGAGCTCTCCGCTCGAGCCCGACGAGAACGTCCGCACCGGCTCGGCCAGCTACACGGCTAACGGCAAGGGCCTTGACGTGTCCTTCGCCTTTAAGAAGATGGGCGTCGACACCGTCGCTCTCGGCTTCTTTGCTGGCTTCACGGGCAAGTTCATCGTCGAGGAGGTCATGAACCTGGGTTGCCTCTGCCGCCCGGTCTGGACCGACGGTATCACGCGCATTAACACCTACGTCAACGATGGCCAGCACGAGTACGGCATCCTGAACCCGGGTGCTCCGATCACGCCGCAGCACCAGGAGGAGCTCTACAACATCCTGGACACCGCGGGCGATCTCGAGTGCCTGATCGTTTCCGGCTCCGTGCCTCCCAAAGCTACGCCCGACTTCCTGGCTCAGGTCATGGAGCACGCTCAGGCTCGTGGCGCCGACGTCGTCCTGGACCTGTCCTCCGACAAGCTCAAGGAGCTCGCTCACAAGAAGCCGCTGCTCATCAAGCCGAACCATCACGAGATGAAGGCCATCTTCGGCGTGCCGGTCGACACCGACGACGAGGTCCGCGTTGCCATGAAGATGGCTCACGACGCTGGCGTTCAGAACGTGCTGCTCACCCGTGGTAGCCGCGGCGACGCTTACTTCTCCAACGGCGAGGACATCTGGTACGCCAAGCGTGAGTTCAACATCAAGCTGGTTTCTTCCGTCTGCGCCGGCGACTGCACCCTCGCTGCGTTCCTGCACAAGTGGTACAGGGATCGCGACAACGTCGAGGAGGCCATGAAGCTCGCTATGGCCACCGGCGCCAACGTTGCTGAGTCCGTCGGCATCGGCGACTTCGGTCACGTCGACGAGTACAGCAAGCGCGTTGCTGTCCGCAAGCTCGATCGTCAGTAATCGAAACGCGACATATTCGTGCGCATGTGGCGCCCCGGTTTCGGCTGGGGCGCCTTTTTGTTCCGCCACGGGGGAGAGGTGTCCCGCCGTACTTCATCGCTTCCACACCTTTCACCGAGTTGTCCTAGCCTTTTACCGATGCGTGGAATATACTTTCATTAACACGTTGCTTCGTGAAAGGAACATTCATGATTTACACGCTCACTGCAAATCCCGCCATTGACTACAACATCGCCTGCGACGGTCTTGCTGCCAACACCGTCACGCGTACCCGCAACGCCGTCTACACGCCCAACGGCAAGGGCCTCAACGTCTCGTTTACGCTTGACCACTACGGCGTCGACACCACGATCCTGGGCTTTTTCGCCGGTTTTTCGGGCGAGTTTATCGTTAAGGGCGCCGAGGCCCTGGGCGTGCCCGTCAAGCCCGTGTGGACCGACGGCATTACGCGCGTCAATGTGTTCCTCAACGCCGGCCCCGACACCGAGTACAACATGGTCAACGCCGGTGCCGCCATCAACGAGGCCAACGAGCAGGAGATGTTTGAGCTCATCGATTCGCTCGATGACATGACCTGCCTAGTCATCAGCGGCTCGCTGCCTCCCAACACTTCCGAGGGCTTCTTGGCCGAGGTCCTGCGCCGCGTCAAGGCCAAGGGGGCCGAGTTCGTCCTCGACATCTCGAGCCATCAGCTGGCAGACCTCATTGCCATGGAGCCGCTGCTGATCAAGCCCAATGACGATGAGCTGCTCGACATCTTTGGCATTAAGGTGAGCGGTGGCGACGACGAGTCCGTCAAGGGCGCGATGGCCGAGCTGCACGCCAAGGGCGCCAAGAACGTGCTGCTGACTCTCGGTGGCGCCGGTGCGTACTTCTCCAACGGCGAGCATATCTGGTTTGCCAACCGCACCTTCGACGTCAAGCTGCTGTCGACCGTCTGCGCCGGCGATTCCTCGCTGGCCGCCTTCCTGTCCGTGTGGCACGACGCCCCCGAGCGAGTCGAGGATGCCTTGCGTCTTTCGATGGCCACCGGCGCCAACGTGGTCGAGTGCCCCGGTCTGGGCGATTTTGCCAAGGTGGACGAATATAAGAAGCACATCGAGGTTCGCCAGGTCTGCTAACCGCATCGTTACATCGTTGTCGAACACCCGCTTTGGATCTCCGAGGCGGGTGTTTTTTGCTCGCTGAACGTATGTGGCGTCTGCTGTCTCGTTTTATCGAATTGACGACGCGATTGCGTGTGCGCGCTTTCTCGTTTCTTGTTAGACTTCTTGAGAACCATCGATTAACGCTCACAAGTGCAGGAGGCCATAGGCATGTGCAATGTTTCGCTCAACGGTACTCAACCGTCCGATGCGTCCCTGCGCGTCCTGCGCGCGCTTGAAGCGGCTGGTCTTGAGGCTTGGTACGTGGGCGGTTGGGTGCGCGACGCCCTTATGGGGTACCCCAGCCACGATGTTGATATGTGCTGTAGCGGCCTGTGGCAGGAGTCCAAAGCGGAGCTCGAGGCCGCCGGCATCGCGGTTGTGGAATCGGGCATTAAATTTGGCGGAATCACGGCTATTTCCGATGGCGAGCGTATCGAGGTCACCACGTACCGTCTGGATGGCTTTTACACCGATGGTCGTCATCCCCAGAGTGTGGAGCGTGCCGCCTCGCTCGAGGACGATCTGGCGCGCCGCGACTTTACCGTCAATGCCATGGCCTGGCATCCCGAGCGCGGGCTTGTCGACCGCTACGACGGCCAGGGTGACTTGGAGCGCAAGCTGATTCGCGCTGTCGGCGATCCCAAGCGTCGCTTTAACGAGGACGCCCTGCGCATGCTGCGTGCGGTGCGCTTTGCCTGCCGTCTGGACTTTATGATTGAGCCCGAGACCAAGCGTGCGCTTGCCGAGTGCGCGCCGCTGCTCGATGCCGTGGCGCGTGAGCGTGTGGGTATTGAGCTCGAGGGCATTCTTTCGACCGGTCATGGGGGAGACGCGATGCTCCGCTATCCCGAGCTCATCTGTGCCGCCGTGCCCGAGTTGGCAGCGGGTCGCGGGTTTGATCAGCGCAGTGTCTATCATGCGTTTAACGTCTACGTGCATATCGCCCGTGTGCTGACGGTGGCGGGGGAGCTCGCGCTGTGTGACGGCGTCGCGCCCTCGTCGAGCCTTATGTGGGCGGCGTTTTTGCACGATGTGTCCAAGCCCGAGTGCTTCACGGTCGATCACGCCGGCAGCGGACACTTCTACGGTCATCCAGAGCTCGGCGCCAAGAAGGCGCGCGTCATTATGGATTGCCTGGCGCTCTCGCACGACTTGGTGCGCGACGTGTGCCTGCTCATCAAATATCACGACAAGCCGCTGCGCCCAGAGCGCTCCTGCCTGCTCAATATGATGCGCGCGCTTTCGGGTGAGGGCGTCGACACAGCCCGCCTTATTGATGAGCTCATGGATCTTAAGCGTGCTGATACGCTCGGCAAGGCCCCGTCGTGCTTCTATTACGTTGAGACGATTGAGGAGATGCGCGCGATGGCGCACGAGCTGCTGAAGGCAGGGGAGCCCTATACGCTCAAGATGCTCTCCATCAACGGCGGCGACCTGATCCGTGCCGGAGTCAAGCCCGGGCCGGAACTGGGTCAGCTTCTCAACTCCGCCCTCGACGCCGTGATCGAAGACAACATTCCCAACGATCGCGAAGCTCTTTTGGTCCATCTCAACTTGAATTAGCTACCCAGTTTACCTGCGTGTTCCATAACCTGCCGACAATTTTTCGGCAATTTGGAATTTCTTCTTGCGCTGACGTTTTTTGTCCCGTAATATATTTCTTCGCAGCACGGCAGTGCAGATGTCATGTGGCCCGTTCGTCTAGCGGTTTAGGACGCCGCCCTCTCAAGGCGGAGATCACCAG
>URIA01000068.1 GCA_900547765.1 uncultured Collinsella sp.
GCGTCGTAGCCCTCGTCGGCGACCTTGTCGGCGAGCGCGGTCATCTTCTTGCCGGCCTCGTAGACGTTCTTGCCGTCCTCGACGTAGCCCTCCTGGCTAAAGTGCATGATCTCGATCTTCTCGGTTTCCTTCATGGCTTTTCCTTTCTGTCCTGCACGCGAATCTATACATCGCGTTTCTTTTCGATACCAATTATAGACATACACCCAACGTGTTTTTAATACCACTTTTCAATCTGTTCCAATCCTCGGTGAACGGTCGAAATTCTCTGGTGAGTGGTATTAAATTAGAATTTGATGTATAGCTAACGCCCCCGGCGTCTCCCTTGTGTGACAAAGAACAGCGTTCCTACCAGCGCAATAATGGTCGATGCTCCAAACAGTACCGTCTGGACGCCCAAAGCCTCCGCCAAAAACGGAGCCGCCAGCAGCGGCACCACGCCGGCGCTCATCAGGCCAAAGCGCACAAAGCCGGTAATGCGACCCAGGTATTTGATGTCGGTGCGCTCCTGAATCAAGATCATCTGCAGCGGCTCCAGGAACCCCCAGGCCAGACCGTTAATCGCCTGACCGACAATCGCGACCCCCAGCATATCTGTGCCCACGTACACCATGGACCCAATGCCCACGGCCATGAGCGCACCGAGCAGCAATCGTAGGTTGACATGGCGAGCAGAAAGCTTGGTCAGGATGAACGCGCCCACCGAGGAAGTGAGGCCCACGACCGAGGACAGCCAGCCCAGCCAGACGATATCCACGTTGAGCACATCACGGTAGAACAACGACTCAAGCGAATCAAACGCGCCAAACGCAAAGAATCCCAAAAAGCCCGAGATAAAGATGAGGCGCAGGTCGTGGTCGCGAAACGTAAGTCGCGCACCCTCGGCCATGCCGCCCAGAATACCGCCCTTCGGCTTTTCCCCTTTTGCGGGAACAACGCACTCGTGACAGCCCAAGGAGAGCACGGCCGCCACACCCATCATGCCCGCCATGAGCAGGTAGACCGATTGCGTGGCAAAACAGCTCACGATGGCACCGCCGAGCAGCGGGCCAGCGGTATAGGCGATATTGCTGTAGAACACCATGAGACCGTTCACGCGGGTACGGCCCTCGGTGGTCGACTCCAGGTATCCCGGAAACGCATGCGTGCAGGTGTTGATAAAGCCGCCCGCAAGCCCCAAGACGCACGCGGCAAACACAAGCCCGGGGACAGACAGCGGCGCCAACCCCACGCCAAGCGATAGCACAGCCGTAATCACGCACGTCACAAATGACGTCCGGCGCGGTCCAAAGCGATCGATGACCGAACCCGACACCATATTGCCCGCCGACGTCATAAGATTGCGCACGAGCGTAATGGCGGCAACCAAAAAGGCCGTGCCGGCCAGATCATACGTGGCCGCACCGATAAGCCCCAAAAAGTAGACCGCGTTGTTGGCGCACCACTGCAGGGACTCAATAAGAATCAGCCTGACCTCCGCCGGCGTCAGGCGCATTGCTTCGCGATCCTTCGCGAACATACGAACTCCTTCTATACAAAAAGGGGATGGAGGGCATAGGCCTGCTCCATCCCCTTTCCAGGTTGCAACGAAAATCTATGCAGCCGGGCCCTTACGCCAGCACGCCGAAGAACGCGCCGATGATGCCCACGACCATGGTGGCCACGATCAGCACCATGGGGTTGATCTTCTTGGACAGCAGCCAGTAGTACAGCCAGAAGGCGATCATGCCGAGCATGCCGGGCATGATGCCGTCCAGGATGTCCTGGAGGGTCTGGGCGTCGTCGCCCGAGCCGATGGCCACCGGGATGCTGGCCCAGAACATGTCCTTGCACATGGCGCCCACGACCATGACGCCCACGATTCCCACGCAGGTCATGATCTTCTGCATGAGGCCGGTCCTCTGGGCCTCGTCCAGGAAGCCCACGCCCAGCTCGTAGCCCTTGACGGCGCCCCAGACGCGCAGCGCGAAGCCGGGGACGTTGTAGATGAGCAGGAAGGCGATGGGGCCGAAGGGGTTGCCGGCCTGGCACAGGCTGATGCCCACCGCGGCGGCGACCACGCGCAGCGTCGACAGGAAGATGGAGTCGCCGATGCCGGACAGCGGGCCCATGAGGGCGGCCTTGACGTCGTTGACGCTCTCGGGCTCGATCTCGCCGCGGGCGACCTTCTCCTCCATGGCCATCGCGATGCCGCCGACGAACGGGGCGAACTGGACGGTGATGTTGAAGAACGCGCAGTGGCGGTGCAGGGCCTCGGCGTAGTCGTCGGGGCGGCCGGCGTAGATCTTCTTGAGCATGTTGGCGACCATCAGGCAGAAGGCGATGTTCATCTGCTTGTAGTAGGTCCAGGAGAACTCCATGCCCAGGGCGCCGACGTTGACGGCGCTCTTGACGAGGTCGGAGCGCGTGATCTTGTTCTCGGGACTAGAAGTCATCGTCCTCATCCCCTTCCGCGGAGAGCTGGGGCTGGGCTCCGCCCAGGCCGAGCAGGTCGAACTTGTCGATGCCGATGATGATGGCGATCAGGGCGACGCCCAGGACGGGCACGTTGGCGTAGGAGCACAGCAGGAAGCCCAGGAAGTAGAAGGGCACGAGCTGCTTGGTGAGCACCAGGCGGCCGAGCATGGCGAAGCCCATGGCCGGCAGGATGTTGGCGGCAACGCCGCAACCGTCAATCACAAAGGGCGGGATGAAGTCGAGCAGGCCCTGGATGGCGCCGGAACCCAGATAGAAGGCGCCGCCACACAGCAGGAAGTACTCGAGGCAGCCCCAAAGTCCAAGTCCCCAATGAACGGCGTAGATGCCTTTGAGGTTTCCCTTGAGGGCGAACTTGTCTGCCATGTCGACAAACACGGCGAACAGAGCGTTGGTAATGTTGCCGATCGTCAGCGAAAGGACGGCGATGGGCATGGCGAGTGCGATGGCCGTCTCGGTACCCTGACCGAGCTGAATGGCAAACGCGCAGGCGAGCACGCCGCCGACGGTTTCGTTAGGCGGCACGTAGGCACCGATGGAGATCGAGCCCATGAACAGCAGCTCAAGGCTTGCACCTACGGCAAGGCCAGTCTGCAGGTCCCCCAGCACCAGGCCCACGAGCGGGCACAGGACGATGGGGCGGAACGCGTAGAGGGTGCCGAGCTGGTAGTCGAGGCATCCAAACGCTCCGACTAAGCCGACGAGGATTGCTTGGACAAGCATAATTCCTCCCAATAAGGAATATCGAACCGTCGTCACACCCGTCGCGCGCGTTGTTGATATCAATTCCGGGAGTTCGATCACACGGCTCGAAGCGTACCTGGTGTGCTGCGAACACCCATGCCAGGTACAAATGATTTGATACCAATTATAGATATGCAGGTTCTTACTATTTAATACCACTCGCTCAGCGGGGTGTTTTTTACCGTAAACGGCAGACGTATCCCATCAGGCGCGCTCTTTGTTTCGATGGCGGACAAGCGCCACCAGAAAGCCATCGCCAAAGGCATCGTATGCCAAGTTGCCTACAATCACCAAAACGATTATCGCCGCGCCCAAAAACTCGTTCCAGCGAAAGACCTCGCCAAAGAGGAGCGCCGACCAGCAGGGAGCGAGCACGACCTCGCTCATGCAGACCAAGTTGGCCGCAAACGCGTTAGTGCGCGCAATCCCCTTGGCATACAGCACGCTCGCAAGGCCACTGCAAAAAAGGCCGTGCACCAGCATAAGCCCCCACTCAAACGGTCTCACGGAGTCTAGGGCACCGGCAAAATAGACGATCGGCAACATCGAGATACCGCAGGAGATGAGCGAGGACACCATGGGCGACGCATCGGGGCGAGAGTTCAAAAAGAAACACAGCCCAAAGGTGGCGCCCGAAATGACGGCAAGCAGGTTGCCGAGCATGCCCTCGGCACTTAAATCGCCTAAAAAGAAAAGTCCCATACCCGTAAAAGCAACCACCACGGAGGCAATCTTCGCAGGCGAGGGCAACGTGCGAGTTGCGAGCGATTGATACACGATAACGAAAATCATCGAGGTGTACTGCAGGACGATCGCGTTGCCGACCGTCGTGAGCTGGTTGGCAAAGTTAAACGTGGTGCCCGTCACGAAGTTGCAGACGGCCACAAGGACAATAAGACGGCTGACGCGGAGGATGGGCCTGCCGACGAGCAGGATAAAGAGCGCCATAAATATTGCCGTAACGGCACCGATCAAAAGAGCTGACTGCGAATTGGCGCGAACGAGGATGCCGATAAAACTCCACAAGAGCGCCGTGCCAAATAGATACATCGCCCCGCTCACGCCATTATCGGGCGGATTGTCAGATCGAATCACGAAGCACCTCCAGCTAGCTTTCGGTAATAAAAAACGGCGACCACAGCGGGTCGCCGTTTCCCTTGGGGGCAGAATAAAACGCAGGAACCTACGCCAGCACGCCGAAGAACGCGCCGATGATGCCCACGACCATGGTGGCCACGATCAGCACCATGGGGTTGATCTTCTTGGACAGCAGCCAGTAGTACAGCCAGAAGGCGATCATGCCGAGCATGCCGGGCATGATGCCGTCCAGGATGTCCTGGAGGGTCTGGGCGTCGTCGCCCGAGCCGATGGCCACCGGGATGCTGGCCCAGAACATGTCCTTGCACATGGCGCCCACGACCATGACGCCCACGATTCCCACGCAGGTCATGATCTTCTGCATGAGGCCGGTCCTCTGGGCCTCGTCCAGGAAGCCCACGCCCAGCTCGTAGCCCTTGACGGCGCCCCAGACGCGCAGCGCGAAGCCGGGGACGTTGTAGATGAGCAGGAAGGCGATGGGGCCGAAGGGGTTGCCGGCCTGGCACAGGCTGATGCCCACCGCGGCGGCGACCACGCGCAGCGTCGACAGGAAGATGGAGTCGCCGATGCCGGACAGCGGGCCCATGAGGGCGGCCTTGACGTCGTTGACGCTCTCGGGCTCGATCTCGCCGCGGGCGACCTTCTCCTCCATGGCCATCGCGATGCCGCCGACGAACGGGGCGAACTGGACGGTGATGTTGAAGAACGCGCAGTGGCGGTGCAGGGCCTCGGCGTAGTCGTCGGGGCGGCCGGCGTAGATCTTCTTGAGCATGTTGGCGACCATCAGGCAGAAGGCGATGTTCATCTGCTTGTAGTAGGTCCAGGAGAACTCCATGCCCAGGGCGCCGACGTTGACGGCGCTCTTGACGAGGTCGGAGCGCGTGATCTTGTTCTCGGGACTAGAAGTCATCGTCCTCATCCCCTTCCGCGGAGAGCTGGGGCTGGGCTCCGCCCAGGCCGAGCAGGTCGAACTTGTCGATGCCGATGATGATGGCGATCAGGGCGACGCCCAGGACGGGCACGTTGGCGTAGGAGCACAGCAGGAAGCCCAGGAAGTAGAAGGGCACGAGCTGCTTGGTGAGCACCAGGCGGCCGAGCATGGCGAAGCCCATGGCCGGCAGGATGTTGGCGGCCACGCCAAAGCCAGCAAGAACAAAGTCGGGGATAAAGTCGAGCACGCCCTGGATAGCGTCAGCACCCAGATAGAACGACAGCGAGCACAGCAGGAACGCCATGATGATGCCGGTTAAACCGATCAGGAAGTGCATCGCATAGACACCCTTAAGGTTGCCCTGGCCGGAGAAGACATCAGCGCGGTCAACCAGGATCGGCAGGGCGGCGTTGAGGATGTTCTTGATGGCAAGGCACAGCGTGGCGATGGGCATGGCAAGCGCGATGGCTGCCTCGGTGCTCTGGCCCAGCTGGATAGCGAAGGCGCAGGCGAGCACGCCGCCGATCGTCTCATCAGGCGGCACGTAGGCGCCGATGGAGATCGAGCCCATGAACAGAAGCTCCAGGCTGGCGCCGATCGCGAGGCCGGACTGCAGGTCCCCCAGCACCAGGCCCACGAGCGGGCACAGGACAATGGGGCGGAACGCATAGAGCGTACCGAGCTGGAAGTCGAACTTACCAAATGCGGCGATAAGTCCGATGAGGATTGCTTGGGTAAGCATATATCCCCCTTTCCTAATAGGACACTACGAAGAGCTCAGACTCTTCGAAATTGAACGCCTAGAGCACGCTGGCGCAGTCAACCTTGGGGTCATCGGCCAGGGGTCGAATCTCGACCTCAACGCCACGATCCAGCATCTCGCGCACATCGGCTTCCTCGGCCGCGGTCAGGAAGATCTGACGAGAGACCTGACGAGCATCGGGACGCTTCTCGTCCTTGGGCTTGGTGTTGCCCAGGTTGACCGACTTGATCTGCGGGCAGCCCTCAACAAGCTGCTTTGCCTCAGCAATAGTGGCGACACAGATGATCATCTTGTACTTGTCGGTCACGCCCGAGTTGATAGCTTCGATTGCATGCTCCATATCTTTGATGACGAGCTTGCAGCCGGCAGGCTTGCCCATCTTAAGCGTCGTCTTCCACACCGGGTCGTTAGCGACCTTATCGCCCACGCAGAAGATGCAGTTGGAGCCAAGGCCCTGAACCCAGGAAACTGCGACCTGGCCATGAAGCAGGCGATGGTCAACGCGAAGTAGCTGAATCATAATGTGACCCCCCAAAGGTCTTGTGCCGTCTTACGGCGTGTCAGTAGGTGCTGCGGATTAGAACTCTTCTTCCTCGTCGTCATCGACCAAAAGATCGTTGACAAACTTCACGCGCGTATCGTCCGCAGCGACGATGGCGCGAATCGTCTCCTCAACCGGCGCCGACTCGTCAGAGAACAGCAGCTGGATGAGGAGAGGAAGGTTCATGTTGGTAACGAGGTACGTGCGGGGACGCGTCTGGACGATCTTGGTGAACTCGTTGTTGACGCTGCCGCCAAAGAGGTCGGTGCAGACAACGACATCATCGTCAGCAGACATGCCTGCCAGCAGTTTTTGGGCCTCCTCGGCCACGTCCATGCGGCCATCGACGAACATCGAAAGATCGTGGACGTTGTCGCGAGCGCCCGAGAGCAGTTCGACGCTCTCCTTGATGCCGGTAGCGAAGTGCGCATGGCTGGCGATGATGTACTGTCTCATTCTGTGTTCCTCTCAATAGCCCGGCACGTTCCCGCACCCGTTTTCTTTAGTAGTCGAACTGGTGATAGTAGCGACGATACTTGAGGTTGTGCTTGGTGACCGTCTCGTAGTAGCGAGCCAGGCGGTCGGTCACAAGCACCGTCAAAATCCACGGGGAGACGATGACGCGGAACTCGTCGTCAAGGCCGGGGATCGCGAACTCGGCGGTGTCGA
>URIA01000069.1 GCA_900547765.1 uncultured Collinsella sp.
AACAGGAGGCCACTTAATGTGGCCTCCGTCGTGAGCAGGACTGTAGAGCAGGAAAGTTCATATGCGGCCGTTGGCGCCCGGGCAGCGCCGGGGACCGCAACCGTACGACTACAGCGTCATGTTCGGATCGGCGTCGACGTCGAACGGCGAGATTTCACCTCGGTCGAATTTACGGCGGGCGACCTCCGCGATCATGGCAGCGTTATCGGTGCAGGCAGACAAGGGCGGCACCGTCACGCGGATCCCCTGACGCCCGAGCTTCTTGATCATCATTTCGCGCAGATGCGGATTGGCCGAGACGCCGCCGCCGATGCAGTATTCCTTACATCCGGTAGCGTGCAATGCGTTTTTGGCCTTCTTGTACTGCACGTCAAAGACAGCCGCCTCAAACGAAGCCGCCAGGTCGGGCAGATGAATCGTACGCCCAGCCTTGGTCTCCTGCTCAATGTATAGCGTCACGGCCGTCTTAAGACCAGACAGCGAGAAGCGGTAGTCTCCCCTGCTATTGAGTGCACGGGGAAAGTCAATCGCCTTGGGATTGCCCGTCTCGGCCAGCTTGGAGATGATGGGGCCACCGGGATAGCCCAGACCCAACGCCTTGGCCACCTTATCGAAGGCCTCGCCCACGGCGTCGTCGAGCGTCTCGCCGAGCACCTCGTAGTCACCCCACGCCTTTACGTGGACAAGCATGGTGTGGCCACCCGAGACCAGCGTAAAGATAAACGGCGGCTTGAGGTCGGGCTGCGCCAGAAGGTTGGCGAACAGGTGGCCCTCCAGATGGTTGACGCACACGAGCGGCTTGCCGGCAGCATAGGCAAAGCCCTTGGCAAAGGCGACGCCCACCACGAGGGCACCCACCAGGCCCGGACCCTGCGTCACACCCACGGCGGCAAGCTCGCCGGGGGCAATCGCTCCGCCCTCAAGACCAAGCGATGCCGCGGCATCCTCGAGCGCCGCGTCCACGACGCTCACGATGACCTCCACATGCTTGCGCGAAGCAATCTCGGGCACCACGCCGCCAAAACGGGCGTGGAAATCGATCTGCGTCGATACCTGGTTGGCAAGCATGTTGCCGTCCGCGTCGATAATCGCCACGGCCGTCTCATCGCAGGAGCTCTCGATGGCAAGCACGAGGCGACGGCGCTCGATTTCGGCACGCTCCTCAACGGTGCGCTCGGGTGCGGGCAGCGGCCATACGCGCCGCTCAGCTGCCGTCGGCTCGGGCGAAGCATTGTCGACCGGAAGCACCAGAGGCAGCGGTGCCGTCATGACGATGGCATCCTTGCCCGCACCGTAATAGCCACGACGGCGACCCGCCTCGGTAAAGCCCAAGGCGGCATAGAGTGCAATCGCACCCTCGTTGTCGTCCTCGACCTCGAGCGAAGCCGTGGTGCAGCCGAGCATCTGGGCATCATAGCTCACGTGCGACAGCAGCTTGCGGGCAATGCCCTCACGGCGATGCGCCGGGTCGACGGCGACATCCAGAATCTGCACATCGCCGTCCACGACCATACCGCCGGCAAGGCCCAGCAGTTTGCCGTCGTCGTGTGCCACCCACCAACTGCGCGGCGCAGCGACGTCCTCGCCCAGTTCGGACAGGAACATGCCCGGCGTCCACGCCTCGTGTCCGGCACCTTCAAAGCAGGCAGCCTCTAGCGCGCTCGCGCCCTCGGCATCCGCCGCGCCCATGGGACGGAACTGCAGATGACGACCGGCGAGCTCATCGGCAACGCCCGTAATTTCGCTCTGCGCACTCTCGGCAAGACCAAGACGCTTGCGCTCGTTTTCCTCGGCATCCGAAAGGCGCGTGTAAATCGGCAGGACGCGAGCCGGATCGCCGTCACCCGCAGCGTGCGCGAGCAGCAAGCCCTCGCCCGAAGGCCACCACAGGTCGCGCTCCACGCAGCGGGCGGTCTCGTCCTCACCCAGCAGCTTGCCATAGCGCACGAGACCGTCACCGGTCAGCTGAACCTGGTCCCAGTCCGCTGCTCGGCGCCACTCATCGAGCGCCACGGCGGCCTTGACCACGTGTTCGCGCTCAAATTGACGCTCGGGACCCTCATCGACCAGCATATATAGTGCCGGATATACCTCACCGCGCATGGCATCGGCCAAGATACCAAGCTTGCCGCGCACGCCAGCCTTCCACGCCGTCCAAGCGCAAGCGTCGAGCGTCGACACGCCCAGCAGTGGAACATTGGCACCGCGCGCGAGGCCCTTGGCAGTGGAGATGCCGATGCGCACACCCGTAAACGACCCCGGGCCGCGGCCGACCACGTAGTAACCAACATCGCTGCGATCCAGACCGGCTTGAGCCAGCACGCCATCAACGGTATTCACGAGCTCAACGTTGGCGTGACGGCGACACATGTGGTCGCCACTCACGAGCTTCGTCTCGCCCGTCTGCCCATCAATCCAGCTTGCCGCGCAGGCAAGCATGTCGGTCGAGGTATCGAGCGCCATCACCAGCGCGTTGTCGTTATGCAAGCTCATCTTGTACAGCCTTATCAATCAAATGGGAAAGCTCCATTGCGCGGTCACCGTGCG
The DNA here is from genome assembly GCA_900547765.1 of uncultured Collinsella sp. GTDB lineage: Bacteria > Actinomycetota > Coriobacteriia > Coriobacteriales > Coriobacteriaceae > Collinsella. The sequence goes on from URIA01000069.1 coordinate 2,548, forward strand.
CCTCAAGCGTTATCGTTCGCACATCGCTGTCGCCCTCATCACGCTTGAGCGTCACCGAAAGATACTCATCCGTCAGCTCGTCCTGGAATTGTTCGCCCCATTCCAGCAGGCAAGCACCCTCATAGCCCAGCACATCGAAAATGCCCGTATCCTCGAGCTCGTAGGCATGCTCCAGGCGGTATAGATCAAAGTGAAACAGCGGAATACGACCTTGATCGTGAACGGCCATGAGCGCAAACGTAGGGCTCGTAACCATATGCCCATCGCCCAGCCCGCGCGAGACGCCCTTGGTAAAGTGAGTTTTGCCCACTCCCAGGCCACCAGTCAGGATGAGCACATCGCCGTCCTCAAGGCACGGTGCAATTAGCTCGCCAAAGTACTCCGTATCGGCAGCGCAAGTCGTTTTGTAAGTACCTACCCCCAGGCGCTCCAGGGACATATATGCTCCTTATTATTCCGAGGCGTCCTCTGGTGCGGGATGTCGCTCCAGATAATCGCCCAGCATCTTAAAGTCTTCCTCCAGCAGCTCCTGCCACGCCGGATTGCGCAGCGCTGCTGCCGGATGGAACGTGGGCATTACTACAAAATGCCCCATCTGGTGGAACCTGCCGCGCAGCTTAGTAATGCCAATCTCGGTCTTAAGCACAAAGTGCGTCGCGGGGTTGCCGAGCGTCACGATAATATCGGGCCAGATGCTTCGAATCTGCTCACGCAAAAACGGCGAGCAAGCCAACACTTCCTCGGGACGCGGATTGCGGTTTCCCGGCGGGCGGCACTTAAGCACGTTGGCAATGTAGACGTCTTCGCGTTTGAGGCCCGCCAGCGACAAAATGCCGTTGAGGTCCTCGCCTGCCGCCCCCACAAAGGGCTCGCCCTGCAAATCCTCATTGCGGCCCGGCGCCTCACCAATAAACATCACGCGAGCGCGGGGGTTTCCCACGCCAAACACGATATTGTGACGCGACTGGTAGAGCTGGCAGAGGTGACAATCGCCCAGAACGGCCTCAATTTCCTCGAGTGCGACCTCACGTGGTGCCTGATGGGTATGGCCGGGGATGTGCATGACGCCCATAGCGGCTCCTACACGTAGACCTTGTCGAGACGCATGCCAAAGCCGCAGGCGACCTCGTAGTTAATCGTTCCGCGCAGTCGGGCCATCTCGTCCATAGTGATCTCGGCATCGCCATCGCGGCCGACAATGATCATCTCGTCACCATACTCGGCCTCGGGAATCTCGTGTGCCGGGTTGGACTGAATGGCGACCATAAACTGGTCCATGCAGATATTGCCAACCTGATGCACACGCTCGCCGCGATACAGCACATCCATACGATTGGAAAGCGTACGCGATAGGCCATCGGCATAACCGATCGGCAGCGTGCAGATCTGAACGCGCGTACGCGGTACGCGGTAGGTAAAACCGTAGCCCACGCCCTCACCCATCGCAGGGTGTGCCACGCGCGTCACACGCGCATGGACGCTCATAACGGGATCAAGCTGCATCACGCGGCCACTCAGCTCGCACGGCTGCATGCCATACAAGCCAACGCCGGCGCGGATCATATCAAAATGCATCGAGGGGTCGAGCATCGAGGACGGCGTGTTGGCGCAGTGCACGATACCGCACTCAAAACCCGCATCCTTAATGGCCTGAACGGCCTCGGTAAAGCGCTGACACTGCAGCTTGTAGTCCCAGCCCGAAGGTTCATCGGCCGTGGCGAAGTGCGTAAATACGCCGTCGCACTGAATACCGCGATGGAAATTTATACCGCGGACAAAGTCGAGCACCTGCGTGTAGTGAACGCCGATACGATTCATGCCCGTCTCGATGGCGAGATGATACTTGCCCACTTTGCCCGCCGCGACGGCACATTCGCCATACGCAAGAGCAAAGTCAGACGTATAGACCGAAGGCATGATATCAAACTCGAGCAACGTCGGAATGGCCTCGATAGGCGGCTCGCTTAGGATGAGGATGGGTTTCGTAATCCCGCCCTGTCGGAGCTCAACGCCCTCGTTAACCGTCGCCACGGCAAACATGTCGGCACCGGCCGAATACATGATCTTGGCGCACTCAACAGCTCCATGGCCATAAGCGTCGGCCTTGACCACGCAGCACAGGCGCTGACGTGGATTCAGCAAGTTCTTATAGGCCCTCGTGTTGCGACGGAGCGCCCCGCGGTCGATCTCGACCCAGGACCAGCGCGTCAAATCGGCTTTATTCATGATTAGTCATCCGACCCTTCGTCCATGATTCCCAGATCTTCGAGCGCATCCTTTGCCGCCAGTTCCATGGCCGGACCGATCAAGTCGATAAGATCGGTCGCGATAACGCTCTTCTCACCATACTCCGTCGCCGCGGCAAAACCGGCGTAGCTGTGAAGTGCGACGGCGTACGAATACAGCAACTCCCAACGATCCATCTCGTCGCGCATGGTGGCAAGCGTGCCGGCCAAAATACCCGCGAGAACATCACCCGAACCGGCAGTTGCCAGAGAAGCCGGACCCGAAAGTGGCAGCAGCACACGCTCAACGCCACAGATAGCCGTCGTCGGCCCCTTGGCAATGACCACCAGATTGTCGGAGCCTGCAGCCCAGACAACCTTCTGCGCGGCTGCAATCGCGGTACCAAGGTCGTTCACCTCGTCACCGGCAACCAGACGCGAAAGCTCACGATAGTGCGGCGTCATAACCAACGGCTGCTCGCGACGATACATCTCGGGGTTACTATCAATACCGTCAATGGCAATCTTAGCAAGGCAGTTGAGTGCATCGGCATCCAAAATAAGCGGTACATCAAGCTCGAGCAAGCCCGAAACCACCTGCATAGCGCCGGCAGACGTCGTCATACCGGGACCGCACAGTACGCAGCTGTACTTCTTTGCAATCTCGCACACCGTCATGCGCGCAGCGGCGCCAAAGGAGCCGCGGGAATCAGACGGAATAGCAAAGACGGGAATCGAAGGAAGTGCCATGCGAATAAGATTAGCGCAGGCGTCAGGAGCCGCGACTGCCACGTAACCAGCACCCGCGCGAGCTGCAGACTTGGCCGCCATAATGGCAGCACCAGGATATTGCGCAGATCCGGCGACAATAAGCACAGAGCCACGGGAATACTTATCGATATTCGTAGGAAGTGGAGCAAAGAAATCAACTAAGTCACCGGGCTCGACAATCTCGGCGGCGTGGTCGACATCATCGATGACCTCGTCAAGACGGTCGTAAAGATTGCCGCAGATCAAATCGCCAGCATACTCAGGGCCATCGGCGCTATACAAACCAATCTTGGGCGCAATCATCGTCACCGTATGTTCGGCACGAATGCAGTCGTCATCAACAACGCCCGTCTCGGCATTCAGGCCCGAGGGGACATCAATGGATACGACACAATCGGCGCATTCATTGACCGTAGGAATCCAGATGGAGAACGGCGCACGCAGATTCCCGTGAAAACCGGTACCAAAAATGGCATCGACAACAACATCGGCCTTATCGATCAAAACCTCGAGTTCGTCACGCGAAGGGCCGACGCAAACGTGCACATCGCGGCCGGCAGTACGACGAGCAACATGACGTGCCAGAGCAGCAGGAATCTCATCCGGTTCAACCGGAGAAACGATATCCACGTCCACACCCTTATGGCTCAGGATATCGGCGGCAACCCAACCGTCGCCGCCATTATTACCAAAACCGACCAGAAAGAGAACCCGATCGGGATTGAGCTTCAAGACCTCGTTGGCGGCAAACTCACCCGCTAGCTCCATAAGCTCGGCCTTCGAAGTCCCTTCGCGTTCGATGATATCCTCGAGACGAACGACTTCTTCGGTACTCAAAACCGGTTTCATCTATGCTCCTAGCGTATCTTGCGAAGCATCGCCCAGGTGCTCCGTCAATGCTGAATTCTGCAGCTGCTCAAGCTCATCTAAAACAGAGCGAGCCTCTTTAAATGTCTGCGCAACGCGTTTCTTAGTGCTCACCTTTTCATCTTTTGGCTTAGGCCGAGCATCTTCGGTAATCGCGATGGCATTCGCAACGGCTAAGTCTCCTGTAAGGGTAATGGAAAGAGCGACCTCAACAACACCCAGCTCATGAGCGATCTCGAGTGCACGGCCCGAAAGCAGCGCCTTCGGTTTGCCGAGTTTATCACGCGTTACCGAAACATCCTTGCGACCCACGCCTTGACTAAAACCCGTGCCGAGAGCTTTAAGCACCGCCTCGCGCGAAGCAAAGCGGCTCGCATAGTGAGCAGCGGGACGCGATGATGCATCGCAATACGCACGCTCTTCTTCGGTAAACACACGCCGAGCAAACGACGGCGTCTTTTCAAGAATTGATTTCATGCGGGAAATCTCGACGATATCAACGCCGATACCAGCTTCAGCCATGTTCACCTCCATATCGCACAGACTAAGTTATTGTAGCCCGTTCGCAGAAGATGCGAGAAACGAGGGTTATAAAACACAGCTACTATGTGAGACAAAAGCCCGTAAACGCAAAAAAGGGGGAGGCCGCGAGGCCTCCCCCTTCTTCAAGTCATCAGACGGCTCGGTGCCGTCCACCGGTCAGCGGCGCCCTGGCCTCCCACGGGCTGACCC
>URIA01000070.1 GCA_900547765.1 uncultured Collinsella sp.
AGACGGCGAGTTAGCCGGCAGGTCGGCATGTCAATCCTGGTCTAACAGAGCCAAAGAAAAAGCCTCCGCAGGTTTCCCCGCGGAGGCTTTCGCCACAAAGACTATTTGTCGGCGTCGGTGTCGGCATCGACGACGGCACGGTCATCGGCGGCATCATCGGATGCAGCTTCGGCATCCTCCTGCATGGCCGCCTGCGCAAAGGCCGCGGCATCAGCCGCCAGCTCTTCCTCGCTCATACGGGGCGCGCGCTTCTTGGTCGGTAAGCCAGCCGCCTTGGCATTGCGCTCCTCCTTGGCCGCCAGGATATCGTCCTCGCGCTCAAGGTAGGCGTCCCACTCGTTATCGAGCAGGGCATTCACGGCATCGCCCTCGACGGTCTCGCGCTCGAGCAGCACCTTCGCCATCAGATCGAGCTGATCGCGACGGGCATCCAAGATCTCGACCGCACGACGATGGGCCTCACGCATAATGCGCTGAACCTCGATATCGATGCGGCGCGCCGTCTCCTCGGAGTAATCCTGATGATCGGCATAGTCGCGGCCCAGGAATACCTGATGCTGCGCCTCGCCAAAGACCTGAGTGCCCAGCTCCTCGCTCATGCCCAGACGCGTGACCATCTCGCGCGCCATCTTGGTTGCGCGCTCCAGGTCGTTGCTCGCGCCCGACGTAATGTCATCGCACATGAGTTCCTCGGCAACGCGGCCGCCCAAGAACACGGCAAGCTCGTCGAGCATCTCGTTCTTGGTCTTGAGGAAGTGGTCCTCCTGCGGAAGCTGCAGCGTGTAGCCCAGCGCCTGACCGCGGCTGACGATCGAGATCTTATGAACCGGATCGGAGTGCTCCAGGATGTGGCCCACCAAAGCGTGACCGCTCTCATGGTAGGCAATCGTGGTGCGCTCGGCTTCGGTCATCACGCGACCCTTGCGTTGCGGTCCGGCAATCACGCGCTCCATCGACTCCTCGACCTCGTCCATCGAGATCACAGAACGATGACGGCGAGCGGCCAGCAACGCAGACTCGTTGAGCAGGTTCGCCAAATCGGCACCAGTAAAGCCAACGGTCATCTGGGCGAGCTTCTCAAACTTAACGTCCTCGTCCATCGGCTTGTTCTCGGCATGCACGCGCAAGATCTGCTCGCGGCCCTTCACATCCGGACGGTCGACCGTAACCTGACGGTCAAAACGGCCGGGACGCAGCAATGCCGGATCCAGGATGTCAGGACGGTTGGTCGCAGCGATCAGGATGACCGACTCGCTTTCCTCAAAGCCGTCCATCTCGACCAGCAGCTGGTTGAGCGTTTGCTCGCGCTCGTCGTGACCGCCGCCCAAGCCAGCTCCGCGCTGACGTCCCACGGCATCGATCTCGTCAATAAAGATGATTGACGGAGCCTGAGACTTGGCCTCCTTAAAAAGGTCGCGCACGCGGCTGGCGCCGACACCCACGAACATCTCGACAAAGTCGGAACCCGAGATGCTAAAGAACGGCACGCCCGCCTCGCCGGCAACGGCCTTGGCCAGCAGGGTTTTACCGGTACCCGGAGGGCCAACCAGCAGCACGCCGCGCGGAATCTTGGCGCCCAGCTTGCGATAGCGGTCCGGATCGCTCAAAAAGTCGCGAATCTCCTCGAGCTCCTCGACTGCCTCGTCCACACCGGCAACATCCTCAAACTTGACCTTGGGGCGCGTTGCCTCGTTGGTCTTGGCGTTGGTCTTGCCAAACTGCATGTTCCTGTTGTTGGCGCCCATCATCTGGCGCATAAAGTAGAACATGATGGCGATCAGGGCGATCGTCGGAAGCACGCTCATCGCCAAGTCGCCCCAAAAATCGGGGTCATTGGTGTTGACGATGTACTTGGTATCGGGGTGCTCCGCCATAAGCTCGGCAAGCGAATCGGAACCGACGTAGGTCGAGGAGAAGCTCTTGAGCTCGCTCGTGTCACCCTTGTCCTTTTTCGTCTTCCAGTAATGACCCGCCACGCTTCCGTCTTGAACCGTATAGGTCAAATCTTCGACGCGATCCTGCTTAATGGCGTTGACCATCTCGCTCGTCGCGAGCTTTACGGTATTGCTGGAATTGGCAAAGCCGGAGCCCATGTTAAAGAAGGCGTAGCCCAGAAGCGCGCAAGCCAAAATAAAATACAGCCAGCCCGTACGCGTGGGCTTCTTGCCTCCGGGCATCCCCGGGATCTTAGGCTCCCGGGGAGTCTGGGAATTGTTATCGTTACGGTCGTCGGGCATCTTACGAATAAACCTCCGGTTTCAAAATGCCCAGATACGGAAGGTTACGATAGCGCTCGGCATAGTCGAGGCCGTAGCCCACCACAAAGGCATCGGGGCAATGGGCTCCAACATACTTGGGCGTGACGGCCGAGGTACGGTCCTCAACGTCCTTCCACAGGAAGGCGGCAACCTCCAGCGAGGCGGGCTTGCGGCTCTCGAGGTTCTTCATCAGATACTTGAGCGTCAGGCCCGAGTCCAGAATGTCCTCGACGATCAGCACGTCGCGACCGCGGATGTCGATATCCAGGTCCTTAATGATACGCACGATGCCCGAGGACTTCACACCGTCGCCATAGCTCGAAACAGCCATGAAATCGATGTTGGTCGGCAGCTCGATCTTGCGCATCAGGTCGCCCATAAAGACCACGGCGCCGCGCAGGACCGCAATCAGCACCAGATCCTTACCCGCGTAGTCGCGAGTAATCTGCTCGCCTAGGCGAGAGACGATACCGTCGATATCCTCCTGCGTAAACAGAACCTTCTCGATATCCGGATGTTGAGAAGCCATGACAACCCTTTCTTGTGCTTATCGCCCACGCACCGCCGCATGGACGCGAACTACACATTCTAGCAGCGCACGGGGTATATTTACCAGCACGTGCGCCATCAGCGCGGGAATACCGTCAACGTCGCACAGAATAGCTGGCGCGAAGCGCTATTCCGCATCGACCACACGAAGCAGATATGCCACGCGCGTTGCGGCCGTGCATTTAAAACGCTCGTCCGCGCGAACGCCCGCGACCCATACTACGGCACCTCCCGGAGCCGTTCTTACCACGGGTACGCCAGAGCGGTCTGAAACAGGAATGCGCGCCTCGTTTAACAGGTCTGACACTTTCTTGCTTCGGCCGTTCATCCCCAACGGGCACATCACGTCTCCCGGCACAGGGCTATCCACCCACAGGCGCGCCGATCGTGCCTCGGTGGGAATCTCCCCGCGCGAGCCGGCTAACATCCGCTCGCTATCGCGGTCGGCAAACCCCAGGGCCGCCGCATCCACCAAGGCCGCAACCTTTCCGGCAGCAGCAAGCTCGCGGGCACGGTGCACGATATCGCACCCCGGCTCCACAGCCATCGGCTCCGCTGTCAGCATATGCCCCGCCCCCAGCGGCAGACGACCGGGAACGGAGATCCAATCGGCCACTAAACCCTCGCGCGCCGCCGGGGCCTTGAACGCCAGCGTGCCAAACTCCACACGGGCATCAATTCCCGCAGGAAGCGTAACCGAGCCCGAACCCGCAGCGACGCAGGCGAGCACGCGCTCCACGTGCCGCATCTCCGGTCGCGCGTCGGGATCGATGCGCTTAATCGCCAATCGCACGATACGCCGTGCAATCACAACCTCAGCGGCGGCAAGACGGCGCGCATCGAGCACCAGTGCGCCCGCCGCCTCCTTGCGCAGGCAGCTTCGAAACGCCTGTGCCGAAAGCTGAGAAAGAAAGGCATCTTCGTCGCCCAGAATTTCGCAAGCGGCGCCAATCGTCTTACAGACGTTCGCGTTGCGCTGCGCCACCACCGGCATCACCCGATGGCGCACATAGTTGCGCAGGTACGAAACGTCCTCGTTGCTTTCATCTTCCCGCCACGGCTGACCGTGCACCTGCAGATAGCTCACGAGCTCATCATGCGTGAGGTCGAGCAAGGGGCGCACCACAATGTTCCGACGGCGTGGAATGCTTGATAGACCCGCGGGACCCGACCCTTTAATGGCATTCATCAAAAATGTTTCCGCGCGGTCCGACGAGGTATGCGCGGTACAGATACGAGCCGCCGTCCGCGGTGCGCCCGATTCGGCACAAAGTTCGCGAACATATCTCCGTGCCGCGGCATAGCGCACCTCGCGGGCCGCAGCCTCGATATTGCCCGATTCGTCATCAAAATAGGCATGCTCAACGCACAGCGGCAAGCCGTATTGCACGCACAAATCACGTACAAAGGCCTCGTCGCCATCGGATGCCTCCCCGCGCAGATGATGGTTTACATGCAGCACGTGCAATCGCTCGCGCGCAATGGGAGCGACGCCGCGCCCGTCCTGAATATCCAGCTTTGATGTGCAAGCCATAAGGAGCAGCGCCGTCGAGTCCGCACCGCCTGATACCATGAGCACGACAGGAGCAGCCTGCTGTCTCGTCCGGGTCTCATCGACTGCCCCAGGCACGGCATGGTGTCCATAATGCTGAGATACCGTAGGCATTTGCTTCCTCCTCTATTCGTCCGCACCCATTGTATCCTTTGAAATCTTATGTCTCGTCTGCACCTTCATATCCTCGGCAGTGGCTCTAAAGGCAACTGCGCACTCATCGAGGGCCCGCAGGGGCTCATTATGGTCGATGACGGACTGTCTCGCCGCGAGACATTAAAGCGCATGGCAGAACTGGGGCTCTCGACAGACAACGTCTCGGCTCTTCTCATTACTCATGAGCATAGCGATCACATCAAGGGCCTCGATGTCTGGTGCAAGCACTGGCACGGCCCCCTCTTTGCCAGCAGGGGCACTCTTTCGAACAAAGAAAATCTTTCGCATCTGCCTGTCGAGGAATTCGATCCCGGCGACGCCCTATCCATTGCCGGCATCCACGTGCAAACCTACTCAACATCACACGATGTCATCAATCCAGTCGGTTATCGATTCGACGCCCTCGATGATTCCATCGGCTTTGCCACCGACACCGGAGAGCTAACGAGCCAAGCCATGAAAACCCTCAAAGATTGTCGAGTCCTCGCGCTCGAAAGCAACCATGATGTGACCATGCTACGCGAGGGAGAATATCCCCGCTTTCTTCAGGAGCGCATCCTGTCTGCAAGGGGACACCTCTCCAATGGCCAAGCCGCCGAAGCCGCGCGCGAACTTGTTACCGATCGCACCGAACAGCTCATTGCCATGCATATCAGCCAAGATAACAATCGTCCGAGCCTTACCGTCAAAAGCTATGCCAAAGCTCTAGCCGCAACCCTGGATGACGAGGTCGGCAGCTCCGCAACCCTTCTCCAAGGATCGCGAAAACTCTCGATACGCCCTGCGAGTCAGTATCAGCCGGCAACCATTCAATAGACTGTCCTAGACAGCAAAAGGGGCCGAGAATCGCTTCCCAGCCCCTTTTGCTGTCTTTTAATAGCGCAGAACACCAACGAAGTTAGTCGATGGAGATCTTCGTAACGTTCTTCTTCTCGACGATCTTGGGAACCGTAACGGTCAGGATGCCGTCAGCGTACTTAGCCGAGAGGCCCTCGCTCGAAGCGTCCTTTAGATACACGCCACGCGTCGCGCTGTACGAGCTGAACTCCTTCTGCAGGAAGTTCTTGCCCTCGTTCTCCTCGTCTTCCTCGACATTCACGCTAATGGACAGACGGCCCTCGTTAAGCTCGACATCGATATCGTCCTTGGCGACGCCGGTCAGATAAGCCTTGACCTCATAGCCGTCGCCCTTATCCTCAACGTCAACGGGAAACGCCTTGGAAGCAATTGAGTTGTTTGCAAGGTCGGTCATATCATCAAACAGATCGAACAGCGAGCTAGCAGAAGGACGAACGCCAAAAACCGAACGATAAGGAACCATGCTTGCCATGTTTACCACTCCTTTTAGGACTGCCGAGCCATCTTCTAGGTGACTGGGACTTCTTTTGACGCTCTTATATATGCCCACCCGGTGCTCATATATACATCGACTATAAAGTTTTTTGAGTCCACTACTATAAGCATATCTAAGTGCGATTGACTCAGGTTTTAGGAAGGTTAAGGTTCTTTGAACCAGAGCTTAAATACCGAGTATGTCCCCAGCTACAAATAACAAGGGGCTTACAATGAGCGCGTACACGTTGTTGGTAACGAGCTAAAGGGCATCATGGACGACCAAAACCAGAACAATATGTTTATGCCGACGCAGGGGGAAGATACTTCCACGCAGCCGCCACGGTTCCATCGCCCCCACATCTCGCAAGAGCCCATTAATGATGCAGAGCCCGAGTATGTGACGAGAAATCGCTATCAAACGCTCGAGGATACCCAAACGGGACGTAAGCATATGGGCGTCGCATCGGGCGATCCCGTATATCTAAAAGATGCACCGTTATCAAAAAACAGCGCAATCAATGACGACCCGACGAAAACGCCCATAACTCGGCAGCAAAGAGGTCCTCGACCTAAGCAAACCTTAACGCATTCGGCTCGTTATCTCGAAACGCCAAAACAGGGAAAATCAATCTTCGTTTCGTCAAGTAAACGACGCAAGCAGCATCGACTGACAATCCTACTTTTGATCATTGTGGTCATAGCAGTTGCACTTGTGATTCGATTTATTGTCTTTAAATAAAAGCTCAATACCAAAAAGAATTAAATCGTCTGGCGTAAATGAGTTATTTATGCCCCGTAAACGCAAAAAAGGGGGAGGCCGCGAGGCCTCCCCTTCTCAGGTCAAGCGCACGGCTCGGTGCCGTCCACCGGTCAGCGGCGCCCTGGCCTCCCACGG
>URIA01000071.1 GCA_900547765.1 uncultured Collinsella sp.
AATCCAAGGGTTATACCCTAAGAGCAAACCACCCCTTTTAGGGGTGGTTTTGATTCGGTCAAATGAAAATACTTTAGTTAGTTAAAGAAAAACGTTTTATCCGACGCGCGTGCGGAGTACAATCTCGTGCATGCGAATCGACGTGCCATCGGCTTTGATGCTGCTCGCGTGTCCCGTCTGGCTCTACGCTCCGGGCGTGCGACGTTGCGACGCGGTCGGCCTCGGTCCTTGCGTGCGGGTTCGCGAGTATGCAACTGTGTATGTAAGGAGCGACATATGACTGTCGAGAAGAAGGATATCGATTGGGGTAGCCTCGGCTTTGGCTACATGAAGACCGATTACAGCTACGAGGCTCATTGGAAGGATGGCGAGTGGGACGAGGGCGGTCTGACTACCGACCACACCCTGCATGTCTCCGAGTGCGGTGGCATCTTCCATTACTGCCAGGAGGTCTTTGAGGGCCTGAAGGCCTACACCGCCGAGGATGGCAGCATCGTCTGCTTCCGTCCCGACATGAACGCCGAGCGTATGTACAACTCTGCGCAGCGCCTCGAGATGCCCCCGTTCCCCAAGGACAAGTTCGTTGAGGCCGTCAAGCAGGTCGTTTCTGCCAACGCCGCCTGGGTTCCGCCCTTCGGTTCCGGCGCGACCCTGTACGTGCGTCCGTTTATGATCGGCTCCGGTGACGTGATCGGCGTGGCTCCCGCTCCTGAGTACACGTTCCGCATCCTCGTGACCCCGGTCGGTCCGTACTTTAAGGGTGGTCTCAAGCCCGTCAAGCTGCGCGTTTCCGAGTACGACCGCGCCGCACCGCACGGCACCGGCAACATCAAGGCCGGCCTCAACTACGCCATGTCCCTCAAGCCCACGATGGAGGCCCATCGCGAGGGCTATGCCGAGAACCTGTATCTCGACTCCGAGTCCCGCACCTATGTCGAGGAGACCGGTGGCGCTAACGTCCTGTTCGTGAAGGAGGATGGCACCCTCGTCGTTCCGCAGTCGCACACCGACTCCATCCTGCCCTCCATCACCCGCCGTTCGCTCGTTCAGGTCGCCAAGGACCTGGGCATCACCGTCGACGAGCGTCCCGTCGAGTGGGCCGAGGTCAAGGCCGGTACCTTTGTCGAGTGCGGCCTGTGCGGCACCGCTGCCGTCATCTCCCCGGTTGGCGAGATCGACAACAAGGTTTATGGCGCCGACGAGACCGTGACCTTCCCGGCTGGCTACACCGAGATCGGCCCTGTGATGAAGAAGCTTCGCGAGACCTTGACTGGTATCCAGTCCGGTGCTGTCGAGGATAAGCACAACTGGGTTTACACCGTCGCGTAAGCTGCCATAGCTGTTCGGCCCGAGGGCAACCTTCCTTTCCGGCGCGTCCTCGGACATGAAAGAACCTCCGCTGCACACTTCGTGCGGCGGAGGTTCTTTCGTCCTGCGGAGTGCGCCGAAAAGGAAGGTTGCGCATTTGTTTTGCTTCGCGCCATGTGGGGGTGGTGGCGACGTGCATTTTTGCGAGTATTCTGCAATCGAAGGCCCCTGCATACCGACGTTCGGGCAAAAATCCGTGCTCGTCGATGCTTTTCGCGAATAATAGGCGGGGTTATGGGCTGACAGCGTTTGATTTGCAGGGATATTTGCGCTCTTTGGCATTTATCGCGGCGCCCGAAGCCCTTGGTTATGTTGAATACTCCTAAAAATGCACGGCGCCTAGAGGGGGACCTTCGCGAAAAAGGAAACCGCCCCGTCGAAGTATACATTCGACGGGGCGGTTTATGCATTTGGCCGATTAAAGATGCGCTGTCAAACTACTAGAACTTGACGGTCGGGGCCTGGCGGGCTGCTTCGGCGGCCTCGAAGCCCTGGCGCTCCTTAAACTGGAAGATGCCGGCAAAGATGACAGCCGGGAACGTCTGGATGGCGTTGTTGTAGCTGAGCACGCAGTCGTTGTAGCTCTGGCGTGCATAGCTAATCTTGTTCTCGGTATCCTCGAGCGATGCCTGCAGCTGCGTAAAGTTGGTGTTTGCCTTCAGATCGGGGTAGGCTTCGGCCACGGCGAAGAGCTGGCGCAGCGCACCGGTCAGCACGTTGTCGGCTTCCATCTTGGCCTCAGGCGTGGTGGCCTTGACGGCGGTGTTACGCGCGCTGATCACGGCGGAGAGCGTCTCTTGCTCGTGCTTGGCGTAGCCCTTGACGGTCTCGACCAGGTTGGGGATCAGGTCGTTGCGACGCTGCAGCTGCGTATCGATGTTCTGCCAGGCGTTATCGATGCGGTTACGCTTGGTGACCATGTTGTTGTAGATGCCGGCGATGGCGCAGACAATCACAATGACAACAACGATGCCGATGATGACGGTAATCATGATGTCTCCGTTTCGAAAGGCCGCGGCGGCATGCGCCAGCTGCCGTTGGTATAACGCTACTAGTATACCCGCAACGTTTTGCCGTGCCGAACTTTCCGGTAAGCGTTATGTTTTCGGCGGGGTTGGTACCGGGGCAAAGCGCGCGAGGTACAGGTGTAAGATATGCGACAGATTGACGAGTGTTGTCTTTGCCCTGAGGATGGCGATACCAGTGGACCTTCGCATTAAGAAAACCTACCGCGCCCTGTTCGATGCTTTCACCGATCTTCTCGAGGAGCATCGTTTTGAGGACCTGACGGTTGCCATGCTGTGCGACCGCGCCATGATTCGCCGCACGACGTTCTACAAGCATTTTCGCGACAAGAACGATTACTTTGCCTTTTATATCGATGAGCTCATGTCGAGCTTGCCGCAAAAACAGCCCGATGAGGCCGGCGCAGTGTCTGCCGAGGACGTGCGCGCGCTTCGGCACGCGATTTTGGACGATGCCATGGATTTGATTCTGGCGCATGAGCAGCTCATGGATAACATTTTGGCCAGCAGCATGTCGGGCATGTTGACTAACGTTATTTGCGACCGCATTGCTCGCTCCATCCGCGAGCGTGTGATGAACGTGCTTGCCGAGGATGCCCTGGCCCCCGTGTCACTCGAGACGACGTCTGAGTTTGTCGCCGGCGGTATTATTCGACTTTTCACGATATGGTGGGAGTCGGGTCATGACCTCGAGCGTCGACCCGAGATGGCCGACGTGGTCGATGCGCTGTTCGAGCGGACCATGACGCCGGTGCGTCACTAAAAATGGCGGAGAGAGGGGGATTCGAACCCCCGGAACGCTCTCGCGCTCAACGGTTTTCAAGACCGCCGCATTCAACCGCTCTGCCATCTCTCCGTGAGTCGTAATGATAGCATCGTTTTGAATTTGCAACAGGGAAGGCGAACGATGACGATCACCGAAATCGACGAGAAGTTCATGTGCGAGGCGTTGGCGGAGGCGCGAGCCGCCGCGGCGGTGGGCGAGGTGCCCATCGGAGCCGTAGTGGTGCGCGACGGCGAGATTGTCGCGCGGGCGCATAATCGTCGCGAGCTCGATCAGGATCCTTCGGCTCATGCAGAGTTCGCGGCCCTGTGCGCTGCCGCTCGGTCGCTCGGTCGCTGGCGCCTTTCCGACTGTACGGTCTATGTGACGTTGGAACCTTGCTGCATGTGCGCGGGTCTTATGGTTAACGCGCGCGTAGGACGCTGCGTGTATGGCGCGAGCGACGCCAAGGCGGGCGCGTTGGGATCCCTATACGATTTGAATGCCGACTCGCGCCTGAATCATCGGTTTAACGTGACGGCTGGGGTCCTGGCGGATAAATGCCGCGAGCTGCTGAGTAGCTATTTTGGCGGTCTGCGCGGAGCGGGCGGCGCTGGTTGCGGTTGTGGGACCGATCTTGACGCGCACACCGCTCACGCCGCAGCGCTTGCAGGTGCCGGTGAGGATGCTGGCACGGCGGTTGACTTTGGTCCTGCGTGCCGCCGACCCCGCCGTGTGCTGTTGGCGATCGACTCCTTTAAGGGCAGCGTGTCGAGTGCGCAGGCGGAGGCGGCGGTTGCCGAGGGCATGCGCCGTGTGTGGCCCGATGCCGAGGTGCGCGCATTGCCGCTGGCGGATGGCGGCGAGGGGACACTCGATGCCGTTGCCGCGTGCGGCGGTGAGATTGTGACCTGCGAGGTGGCAGGTCCCTTGGGCAAGCGCGTGTCTGCCCGGATGTTAGTGGACGGCGAGCGCGAGTCGGCTGTTATTGAGATGGCCGAAGCCGCAGGCATCGGGTACTCACCTTGCACGGAGTCGTCGGCGCTGGCTGCTACAACCTATGGCGTGGGCGAGCTGATGCTCCGCGCGGTTCGCGCCGGGGCAAAGACTATCTATATTGGTCTGGGCGGCAGTGCCACCAACGACGGTGGCGCCGGCATGCTGCAGGCGCTGGGCGCGCGTGTGGTCGATGATCAGGGATGCGATGTCGCCCCCGGTCTTGCCGGCCTTGAGCAGGTGGCGAGCGTTGATTTGGCGCCAGCGCTGCAGGCTTTGGATGGCGCTCGTATCGTTGTGCTCTCGGATGTCGAGAATCCGCTCGTAGGGCGTCGCGGCGCGCTTGCGGTGTTCGGCGGACAGAAGGGTCTGCCGACGGATGATGCCGAGGTACTGCGCAGGTACGACAGCTGGATGGTCGGCTACGGTCGCTTGCTCGACGCTGCGATTGCCGGAGCTCGAGCCCAGGGGCTGTTGCGCACATCCGAGGGTGCACGGACATTTGGCTCGGTGCTCGGTGTGCCCGGCGCCGGTGCCGCCGGTGGTCTGGGAGCAGCGCTGCTGGCACTCGGTGCCGAGTTGCGCTCGGGCGTGGAGACGGTGCTCGACCTCGTGGGGTTTGACGAGCGCGTGCGCGATGTCGACCTCGTCATAACGGGCGAGGGCAATATGGATGAGCAGTCCGCCGCCGGTAAGGCGCCGGTGGGCGTGGCCCGTCGTGCGAAGCGATATGGCAAACCGGTGGTCGCCGTCGTGGGCGGTCGCGCTGACAACCTGGATGCGGTGTGTGAGCAGGGTATTGACTTGGTGCTCCCGATCTGCCGCAAGCCCATGCCCCTCGACCAGGCGCTCGAACCACGGGAAGCCACTGCCAACCTTATCTGTGCCGGCGAGTCAGCCGCCCAAGCCTATGACCTCGCTCGCCTCTAAGGCCTATCTCCCTATAAGTTGCGGTGGAATACGGAGTGTTTTTGCCTTTAAGGCGCCAATTCAGTCCGATTTCCACCGCAACTTCGTGAATGGCCATCCGAGGCTGGTCGACATGGGTCTCGAGTCGGACCGTTTGCCACGAAATGCGGCCATCTACTACGTTTGACCGAGCTACCTCGACCATCCCGGATTTTGTGAAATTAAAACTGCAGGTAGAGAGCTTGCCGATTTCCGAAAAAGTCGGCTATGGTCGACCCATGCGACCAAAACGTAGTAGATAGGCCCTTTTCGTGGCGCAGCACCGGATCAGTCTATTTGGGACGGGGCTTTCTTGACTACTTTCGCCACCCTGATGCCCCCAGTCAAAAAGTAGTCAAAAAGGCCCCGTCCCAAATTAGCTGTCTTGCCCCATCGGGCGGGAGCAGGTAAGATATACCGAGCGCCTAGCGCGTTCGATGGGTTCGGATGACGACATGTTCCGAATCTGGTCAGGTCCGGAAGGAAGCAGCCATAAGGAGCCTCTGTCGGGCATCCGAATCCATCGAGCGCACGGGCTTTCTTTTTGCGCGGTTTTACCAAACCGCGCAATGCTCGACGCTGCGCGCCACCCAGAGCGACAATTTGTCATTCAAAAGGCAAGGCATGACCAGAAGGTCTATGCCTTGCCTTTTTCATGCCAACTTGTTCGC
>URIA01000072.1 GCA_900547765.1 uncultured Collinsella sp.
CGCGCCTTACCTTTCGGGTTCACCATCCATGGTGGGGCGCGTTTCTAACGAAGCCGTAACGGCCGTTGGGCTCTTTTGGCGCCAGCCCTTCTCGACGTTGCCGAGCGGCTCTTCGTGGAGCGCGGCTACGAGCACACCACGATGATCTGAAGAGCAATACGCTAAATCGAAAAAGGCAAACCCTGGAGACGTGATTTTTGCCATAACGAGCGAAAATATCGAAGATGTCTGCACACCATTGGCGTGGGAAGGCGAACAGCCGGTTGCAATCAGCGGACACTCTTGCGCGTATGCGACTGAAAGCATTATCCCGAGATACCTAGCATATTTAGCTACTGATCAGGACTTTCAGATATCCAAACGAAAGGCGGCGAAAGGGACAAAGGTAATCGAAGCCGCGCCTGTGGACTTATCGAGGGTCGAGATTCCCGCCCCATCCATCGGCACCCAGCGGAAGGTCGTCGACATCCTCGACCGCTTCGACACCCTAACGAAATCGCTCACCGACGGTATCCCTGCCGAGATCGAGGCACGCCGGGCGCAGTACGGGTACTACCGCGACCGCCTGCTCGACTTCCCGCGCAAAGCGATCGGAACTGAATGGTCCGATGGAACCAGGGCTGCCGCTAAGGGCCTCCCAACGTTTGTTACGGTTGCGAACTCTTCGAGGGCCATATGGGCGGCGCGGCGGAAAATTGCCGGTCTGAACCGCGAGGCCCCATCTACATTCCCGCAGACTCTTTGCATAATCATAAAAGGAAGGGCACGGGCATCCGCGTTCGCGGAAACACAGTTCGAAGCGCGCCTCCGCCTCTTCCGCGCGGCGTCGGCTTCTTGCTTGAGCTGACTCCCGCTTCATCGCTTCCCGCTGTGCCGCGAGTGCCTGCTGTGCCTTGGTGCTCATCGCCGGCTGCTTAAGTGCTTCCGCCGCCTCGCGAGCGCGTCGCTTCGGGTTCTTCGCGGGCTCGCTCGCCTCGGTCGAGTCGTGACCGAAGAACGAGAGCTTCGCCCATTTGCTGGCAACGAATCGCAGGATCTCCTCATCGGACGGCTCCGCGCCGAAGACGATGCGGGCGGCGCCGTACCTGCCGTCCTCGACGTGCTCCGCCAGCCCGACCCAGAATTGGCCGTCGTGATATACGGTCAGGGTGGACGACACGCTGATCTGCATGGTTGGTTCCTCCTTTATGTAGATGACCATGCAGAGAAGGGACAACCAAGGAGGCAGGTTACTGATGCGGACTCCCGCACGCCCACGACTACCCGACGGGGACTGTGTTTTCATCTCTGATGCCCGCATTGTAGCACGCGCGGATGCGCCCTTCATCGCTGCCGACATGACGTGGCTGGGATTCGTTCCTCGACACATCCTTTTGTATATTGCCTTCCCGGTTTCGAAACTTTAAATCAATTCGAGTTTCGAAACCGGGAAGGAGAGCGTATGTGAGAGGCGATATGAGCATCAACTTGATGCTTGAGGGGGAGCTCGCGTCGCTTCTGCCCATCGGGGACGTGTTCCCGAAGGTCCTCATCTCCCGCATAGGGCATGAGACCTGTACCCGGGAAGGCGTACTCGTGCTGGACCTCGCGCGGTGCTGCTCGGTGAGCAGGGGTTCTGAACACTGCGTAGGGATATAGCGCGACAGGGGGGTGCAGCACCGTTTGCGCCTTGTCTAGAGAACACGAACAAGAGATGTGGCCTGCAGACGACTGAATAGCTCCATCCGTTTTGGTTACAACAAAATGTGTGCCGCGCGCCTGCGGCATGAGGGAGGGAGATTTCTATGAATATCGTTGTATTGAGTGGTAGCCCGCGCAGGGGCGCCAATACCGACACCATGGTCGAGGCGTTTGCCGAGACCGCGCGTGAGGGCGGCAATACGGTCGAGGTCGTCCGTGTTGCCAGCAAGAAAATCGGTGGTTGCCTGGGGTGTCAGTATTGCTTCGCCCACGAGGGCACTTGCGTGCAGAAGGATGACATGGTCGACGTGATCGAGTCGCTGAAAGGCGCCGATATGGTTGTCTTCGCTTCGCCTATCTACTGGTTTGATATCACTGCGCAGGAGAAGGCCGCCATCGACCGCCTGTACGCCTTCGGTGCTACAGGCTTCCCGTTCACCAAGACGGCCCTTTTGCTCGATAGCCACAGCGAGGGCGTCTATGATGCGGCGATTGCTATGTACAGGGCCACATGCGCGTACTGCAAGTGGGAGGACCAGGGCATTATCACCATCAGCGGTATGACCGAGCGCGAAAGCATGGCATCGTCGCCCAAGTTGGAAGAGGTGCGAGAGCTCGCTCGCAAGCTCGCCTAAGGGCAAGAAGAGCGCATGGAAACTAGCGCTAGCGGAAGTGAGTGAGAGTGCACTTCTTCGAGCAAATGGTAAAAGAAAGGGCCTCGGAGTGCAGCTAATCGCGCCCCGGACCCTTTCTTTTACGGATTTGTGGTGGTACGACTCCCGCGTTTTAACCAATCGCGTTAGTCAAACAAACTCGGCATGTCGTTTTCTTTCATGAGGGCACCGGCTGAGGGGAGGCTCTGCGCGGTGAACTTCTCGGCCGAGACGCCGGCGCCAAGGATCTCTTCGGTTGTGCCGACGGTGGTGACCGAGCGGCCCTTCTTGGCGGTAAAGGCCTGGACGCCCTGCGTGTTGGTAGTCGTCTTGGTCTTGAGCAACGACGTGTTGAAGTTCATCAAACGATAGTCGCTCGAGACCAGTGCGATGTCGCGGTCTTCCTTGAGCACCTGGGCATACAGCAGCTTGCTGCCGCCGTAGATGGCGTTCTTGAGGCGCTTGCGGTTGGTCTTGGTGACGTATCCAGAAAGTGCGACACGCACCACGCGGCCGTTCTCAAAGACAAACAGCACGTCGGCCTTATAGTCCTCGGGGTCGATGACCCAGATGACGCTCTCGTCGGGTTCCATCTCAAGATCGGTCGGCAGGTACGAGCCCAGCTGGGCCGACTTGGTGTCCTCAAACGCCGCAACCTTGCACTTGTACACCTGGCTCTTGTTGGTAAAGACCAGCAGCTCGTGGGTGTTGGAGGACGGGAACTCGATAAAGGGTTTGTCGCCGTCCTTGTACTTGAGCGTGGTCGCCTTCTTGAGCACACGGTCCGTCATCTTCTTAAGGTAGCCATCGCGCGAGAGCATGATGGTGACCGGGTACTCCTCGACCTCGGGCTCCAGACTCACCTCGATGACCTCGTGGGGCTCAATCCTGCCCGTGCGGCGCGGCATCACGTACTTCTTGTTGACGGCGGCCAGCTCGTCGCTGATGACCTTCTTGATGTTCTCCTCGCTGGAGAGGATCTCCTCAAGCTCGGCAATCTCACCCTCAAGCTTGGCGATGTCCTTGGTACGGTTGAGGATGTACTCCTCGTTGATGTTGCGGAGCTTGAGTTCAGCAACAAACTCTGCCTGGGTCTCGTCGATGTCGAAACCCTTCATAAGGTTGGGCACGACCTCGGCCTCGAGCTTGGTGCCACGGATGATGGCGATTGCCTTGTCGATGTCGAGCAGGATCGCCTCGAGGCCGTGCAGCAGGTGCAGGCGCTCGGACTTTTTGCCCAGGTCAAAGTTAATGCGGCGACGCGTGGACTCAATACGCCACTTGACCCACTCGTGCAGGATCTGGCGCACGCCCATAACGCGAGGGTAACCATCGACCAGCACGTTGAAGTTGCACGAGAACGAATCCTGCAGCGTGGTCGAGCGATAGAGCTTGGCCATGAGCTTGTCGGGATCGACACCGCGCTTAAGGTCGATGGCGATGCGCAGGCCCGAGAGGTCGGTCTCGTCGCGGATGTCGGCGATCTCCTTGACCTTGCCCTCCTTGGAGAGCTTGACGATGCGCTCGATGATGACATCGGTCTTAGTGGTGTAGGGAATCTCGTACACCTCGATGATGCGCTCTTCGGGAATCCAGCGCCAGCGGGAGCGAATCTGGAAGCTGCCAAGGCCGGTCTCGATGATCTTCTCCATCTCCTCGCGGCGGTAGATAATCTCGCCGCCGGTCGAGAAGTCGGGCATGGGCATGTACTCGAGCAGGTCGCAGTCGGGATCCTTGAGGTAATGCATCGTGGCAGTACAGACCTCGTTGAGGTTGAAGCCGCAGATGTCGGACGCCATGGCGACGCCGATGCCCTTGTTGGCCGAGACAAGGATGTTGGGGAACGTGGTGGGCAGCAGGCGCGGCTCCTTCATGGCACCGTCGTAGCTGTCGACGAAGTCGACCGGGTCCTTGTCGATGTCCTTGAAGATCTCGGCGCTGATGGGGGAGAGCTTGGCCTCGGTATAACGCGAGGCGGCGTAGCTCAGGTCGCCCGAATAGTACTTGCCAAAGTTGCCCTTCGACTCAACGAACGGTGCGAGCAACGCCTCGTTGCCGGTTGCCAGACGCACCATCGTCTCGTAGATCGCGGCATCGCCGTGCGGGTTGAGCTTCATGGTCTGGCCCACGATGTTGGCGCTCTTCTGGCGTTCGCCCTTGAGTAGACCCATCTTGTACATGGTGTAGAGCAGCTTGCGGTGCGAGGGCTTAAAGCCGTCGATCTCGGGGAACGCACGCGAGACGTTGACGCTCATGGCGTAGGGCATGTAGTTGACCTCGAGCGTCTGCGTGATCGGCTGATCGGTGACCTCGGAGTGCAGGCCGATGACGTTCTCGGCGTTGACCTGCTTTTTCTTTGGCTGGTTCTTCGTCTTCTTCTTTGCCACGATTTCCTCTTGAACTTCTTATGGGCCGTCGTTATCGATTTGCTGCTATTGCAGGTCCAGCTGGTCCAGATATTCCTTGCCGTGCTCGGAGATATGGCGCTTGCGGCCCGCTTCGTCGTTGCCCAGCAACAGGTTGAACATGGTCTCCATCTTGGTGACGTCCTCAGGCTCCACCTTGATCAGACGACGCGTCTCGGGGTTCATGGTGGTGAGCCACATCATGTCCGGATCGTTCTCACCAAGACCCTTGGAGCGGTTGATGGAGCACTTCTGGTCGCCGATCT
>URIA01000073.1 GCA_900547765.1 uncultured Collinsella sp.
AGCAGGCTCAGGAGCTGCGTCATCAGCTTCGCGAGTGCGGCGCCGAGATGAAGGTCTACAAGAACAACCTGGTCAAGATCGCTCTCAAGAACCAGGAGCAGCCCGAGCTCGACGAGATCCTCGCCGGCCCCGTCGCTTATGTGTTCTACGAGTCCGAGCCGGTCGAGGCCGCTAAGGCCCTTAAGGACTTCTCTGCTAAGTCCAAGGGCGTCCTTGAGATCAAGGGCGGTATCTCCGACGGCAAGGCCGTTTCCGCTGATGATGTTAAGGCTATCGCCGAGCTGCCCACCAAGGATCAGCTTCTCGGCCAGATCGCCGGTCTCATCTCCGGTTTCGCTCGCGACATCGCTGTCTGCGTCAACGGCGTTTCCTCTGGTCTCGCTCGTTCGATCCAGCAGGTCTCCGAGCAGAAGGCAGCCTAGTCGCTGTTTTCGCCCGCGGCGGCAACGCCGCACCCCTGGCGCATTCGCGCCGTGTTTTAACTGATCTCCGTGCATCCGCACGGAAACCGAAAGGACTTAGAAATGGCTAAGCTTACCACCGATGAGATCATCGATGCTCTTAAGGAAATGACCCTTCTCGAGGCTTCCGAGCTCGTTAAGGCTATCGAGGACACCTTCGGCGTTTCCGCCGCTGCTCCTGCCGCTGTTGTCGCCGCTCCCGCTGCTGGCGCTGCTGAGGCCGAGGAGAAGACCGAGTTTGACGTCGTGCTCGAGGGCTTCGGCGACAACAAGATCCAGGTCATCAAGGCCGTCCGTGAGCTCACCAACCTTGGCCTGAAGGAGGCCAAGGAGGTCGTCGAGGGCGCTCCCAAGGCTGTTCTCGAGGGTGCCAAGAAGGAGGACGCCGAGGCTGCCAAGGAGAAGCTCGAGGCTGCTGGCGCTGCTGTCACCCTCAAGTAATCAGGCTTTCTCGCCAGATTTCTTTGCAGACGGGGTTCGCATTGCGAGCCCCGTCTTTTTTGTTTTTCGGTCCCTCGGCATCGGTTGCTCAAACTGCCATGTTCTGTGATTTGCGTCGTATCGGGTGCCCTGCCGTTGGGCAATAAAATTGCACCATTCGAGCAATAATTTGCGTTGACCTGCTGAAGAATTGTCTCTGCCTTGTAGCGACATATAGTTCCAGCGGTAAGATGCTTGGGTATCGCAATTTGGTCTGCGGCTGTGTGCCGCACGCATGGGGCGCTTTTGCGCCTGCGAAAGGATCTTTGAATAACATGAAGGCAATCATCCCCGCCGCCGGTCTTGGCACACGTTTTCTGCCTGGCACCAAGTGCACGCCCAAAGAGATGCTGCCGGTGCTCGACAAGCCCGTCATTCAGTACGTCGTCGAGGAGGCACTCGACCCCGAGGAGGTCGACGACGCCATCATCGTTACTTCTCCCGGCAAGCCCGAGCTGCTGAACTACTTCCAGCCCGACCGTTCGCTCGAGAACCTGCTGCGCGAGCGCGGCAAGAACGCCTATGCCGATGCCGTCGCCCACGCTGGCGGTATGCCGGTCGACTTCCGTTATCAGTACGAGCCCAAGGGCCTCGGCCATGCTATTCGCTCTGCTGCCGACGCCGTGGCAGGGGAGAACTTCCTGGTTCTTCTGGGCGACTACGTTGTGCCTAACCGCGATATCTGCGACAAGATGCTCGCCGTTTCCAAGGAGCACGGTGGCGCTTCGGTTATCGCCGTCGCTGCTTGCTCGCCCGAGGAAGTCAGCCGCTACGGCGTTATCGCCGGCGAGCGCGTCGGTTCGCTCGAGGGCGCCGAGGACGTTGCCGATGCCGAGCCGGGCGCTGTCTGGCGTATCGGCGGTCTGGTTGAGAAGCCCGCTCCCGAGGCTGCACCGTCCAACCTGTACATCGTCGGTCGCTACCTGCTGAGCCCGCTGGTCATGGACCTGCTGGCAGATCAGCAGGCCGGCAAGGGCGGCGAGATCCAGCTCACCGACGCCATGGCCCGTTCGCTCGACCGCGAAGCCATGTACGCAGTCGTCATCGACCCGCTGTCGGGCTACGACACCGGCACTCCCTCTGGCTGGATGGCCACCAACGCCCTCATGGCTGCAAGCGACCCCCGCTTTGCCGATGCCTTCTGGGACGCCATCGACGAGCGCGGCGGATTGATGCGTAAGTAAGCCTTCGGGCATCGACATTTACGGGCGCGGACTTCGGTTCGCGCCCGTTTTTTATAAGAGCTGCGATTGCTGGCCCCCTGTTCACAGAAAATATATGAACAGATGTTCGATACACATACATCTACCTGCGTGTTTTCCGTCGAAAAACTTTGCTACTCCAAAAACTCAATCGCGTCAAGGCTTTTCTTGCCCAACGGTCGGTACCTGATAAACTATTAGGTTGCGATAACTGGCGAAGCTATGCCTCGCCAACCCACCGAGCATTTCCGTGAAGGAGGAAAAACCTGGTGACCTACGCATACACTGCCACTGAGCGCAAGCGCGTCAGCTTCGGGAAAATCCCGGAGGCCATGGAGCTCCCCAACCTTATCTCTGTTCAAAGGGAATCCTTTGAGCGTTTTAAGGACGAGGGCCTTCGTGAGGCGTTCAAGGAATCCAGCCCCATCCAGAGCCAGAACCATGTTCTCGAGGTTACCTTCGGCGAGCATCAGTTCGGCGACCCCGCGCACACCGTCGAGGAGTGCCGCGAGAAGGATATGACCTATCAGGCTCCGCTTCTGACCGACGTCCGTCTCACCAACAAGGAGACCGGCGAGATCAAGGAGCAGCTCGTCTTTATGGGCGACTTCCCCATGATGACCGATCAGGGCACCTTCATCATCAACGGTACCGAGCGTATCGTCGTTTCGCAGCTCGTCCGTTCCCCGGGTGTGTACTACAGCTCCGAGATGGATTCGGGCAAGCAGATCTACAAGGCCCAGATCATCCCGTCCCGCGGTGCCTGGCTCGAGTTTGAGGTCGACAAGCGCGACCAGCTCATGGTCTCCATCGACCGTAAGCGCAAGCAGAGCGCCACGATGTTCCTGCGCGCCCTTGGCATCGCCGTCACCAACGATGACATCATCGAGCTGCTCGGCAACTCCGATGTGATCAAGCGCACCCTGGAGCGCGACACCGCCCTCACTCGCGAGGACGCCCTCATCGAGATCTACCGTCGTCTGCGCCCGGGCGAGCCTCCCACCGTGGACGCTTCCCGCAGCCTGCTCGAGGGCCTGCTCTTCAACCCGCAGCGCTACGATCTGGCCCGCGTCGGTCGTTACAAGGTCAACAAGAAGCTCAACCTCACCACCGAGGAAGAGGTCACGGTGCTCACCGACGAGGATATCGTCGCGACGCTGCGCTACCTGCTGTCCCTCGCTGCCGGCGAGCAGGGCTTCAAGGTCGATGACATCGACCACTTTGGCAACCGCCGCATCCGCACCGTCGGCGAGCTCGTCGCCAACCAGTTCCGTATCGGCATGAGCCGTATGGAGCGCGTCGTCCGTGAGCGCATGAGCTCCCAGGACATCGACGAGATCACCCCGCAGTCGCTCATCAACATCCGCCCGATCGTGGCCTCCATCAAGGAGTTCTTCGGTTCCTCGCAGCTCTCGCAGTTCATGGACCAGGCGAACCCCCTGACCGGTCTGACCCACAAGCGCCGCCTGTCCGCACTCGGCCCTGGCGGTCTTGCCGGCCACAAGTCCGGCTCCAGCCGCCGCACCAACGTGCCGACGGCCGTCCGCGACGTTCACAACTCGCACTACAGCCGCATGTGCCCGATCGAGACCCCCGAAGGCCCCAACATCGGCCTGATCGGCTCGCTCGCCCTCTACGCCCGCGTCAACGAGTACGGCTTCATCGAGGCTCCGTTCCGTCGCGTCGAGAACGGCGTTGCCACCGACCAGATCGACTGGATGACCGCTGACGAGGAAGAGAAGCACGTCATCGCGCCGGCCAACACGCCGCTCGATCCCAAGACCAACGAGTTCATCACGACCGATGCCGAGGGCAAGCTTGTCCGCCCGCACACCGTGATCGCCCGTACCCGCGACTTCGACGGCTCCTTCGGCGCTCCCGCCGACGTGCCCGTCGAGGACGTCGACTACATGGACGTCTCGCCGCGTCAGATGCTCTCCGTCGCAGCCACGCTGATCCCGTTCCTCGAGCACGACGACGCCAAGCGTACGCTGATGGGCGCCAACATGCAGCGTCAGGCCGTGCCGCTGGTTCACCCTGCCGCTCCCTATGTCGGTACCGGCATGGAGCGTCGCGCCGCCCTGGACTCCGGCGAGGTCACCCTGGCCAAGAACGCCGGCGAGGTCATCTTTGCCGACGCCGCCAAGATCATCGTCAAGCATGCCGGCGGCATGGACGAGTATCACCTAGCCAAGTACCAGCGCTCCAACCAGTCCACCTGCATCAACCACCGTCCGCTCGTGCGCGTCGGTGACACCGTTGAGCAGGGCGAGCCCCTGGCTGACGGTCCTTCGACCGATCATGGCGAGCTCGCACTGGGCCAGAACCTCACCGTGGCATACATGCCGTGGGAAGGCTTCAACTACGAGGACGGTATCGTCGTGTCCGAGCGCCTGGTGGCCGAGGACCTGCTGACGACCATCAACATCACCCGTCACGAGATCGATGCCCGCGACACCAAGCTCGGCCCCGAGGAGATCACCCGCGAGATCCCGAACCTCT
>URIA01000074.1 GCA_900547765.1 uncultured Collinsella sp.
AGCTTACAGAGGACTATGACCTGCCGGATGTTGAGATCAGGAAGGTGCTTATAGAGGAGCTTACAAAAGAACAGCTCATGCAGGAGGAGGCAGCGGAACGCCGCAGACTCGTTGAGGAGCAGGCTCAGCGCAAACGCGAAGACAGCGACGACGGCAGACAGCTTCTTCATAGGTACCTCCAAGCGAAAAAGGCGGCGCTCCACTCCCTATGGAGCAAGTGACGTCAGGCTACCCGATACAAAGACCACGGGACCTCGCAAGTCGGCCAACGGCTACCGGCCATTCCGCGAAAGGACGCGCGGCTATTCGCGTGCGCCGTACTGCTCGTAATACGCATCGATGGCGGCCTTGAGCTCGTCATCGATAACGACGCGTCCGGCGACCTCGCGATTGTAGAGATGCTCGGTGACCTCGGCCATAGACACGATGCTCGCCACCGGGAACCCGTACTTCGCCTCGATCTCCTTCTGTGCGGTGGTAACGCCGCCCTTGCCGACCTCCATGCGGTTAAGGCTCACGATCAAACCCTTGACCTCGACGTTCGCCGCATTCATAAGCTTGGGATAGGTCTCGTCGATAGACTTGCCCGACGTGGTCACGTCCTCGACCATCACAACGCGGTCGCCGTCCTTGAGCTCGTAGCCGAGCATGCCGCCCTTGTCGGCGCCGTGATCTTTGACCTCCTTGCGGTCGGAGCAGTAGCGCACCTCCTTGCCATACAGCGTGTGCATGGCGATGGCGGTGACGACCGAGAGCGGGATGCCCTTATACGCCGGCCCGAAGACGACGTCGAAATCCAGACCGAAGTTATCGTGGATGGCGCGCGCGTAATACTCGCCCAGGCGCATGAGCTGCTCGCCCGTGACGTAGGCTCCGGCATTCATGAAAAACGGGGACTTACGACCGCTTTTAAGCGTGAAGTCGCCGAATTTCAGCACGTCGGACTCGACCATGAACTCAATGAACTCCTGCTTGTAAGCCTCCACAGGTATCCCCTTTCAACGGATGAACTTCCCGCACTAGTGTAGCGCATGCGCCGCGCCCTTCGCCCGCGCGCGGGACCTATACATCGCGCCGGGCCGCCAGCAGGGAACCCGCCATTTCGCATCAGTCCGACGTCGGCGCCGCGATCACGCGCCGAGACGCCCGAGAAACTCCCGCGTCCTCTCGTGTATCGGGCTGGTCATCACCTGCTCGGCAGGGCCCTCCTCCACGATGACGCCTCCATCCATGAAAATGACCCGATCCGCCACATCGCGGGCGAATGCCATCTCGTGCGTCACCACGATCATGGTCGTATCCTCGGCCGCAAGCTGCTTCAGAACGCGCAAGACCTCCCCCGTCAACTCGGGATCGAGGGCGGATGTCGGCTCGTCGAAATAGAGCACCCTCGGATTCAAGGCAAGCGCGCGTGCGATGCTCGCTCGCTGCTGCTGGCCACCCGAGAGCTGGCAGGGAACCTTGTCCTCGCAACCTGCAAGTCCCATCTTTTTCAGAAGAGCCCGCGCCTGGCGCTCGACGTCCGAGCGGTCGCGCCGTTGAACCACGAGCGGGGCATCCATCACGTTTTTCATCACGGACATATGAGGGAAGAGGTTGAAGTTTTGAAACACCAGCCCGAATTGCTGCCGAGCCAGCGCCAGCACGTCTTTAGCGCTGTACACCGCTTGTCCCCCGGCAACGCCGTCGCCGGGCACCACAACGGCTATCTCGCCGTCATCATGGCCATCGGAGCCCGCATACCATAGCCCGCCGCCATCAAGGCGCTCAAGGAGCGTCAGGCAACGCAGGAGGGTCGATTTACCGCCGCCCGAAGGTCCGATGACCGCGACCACCTCTCCGGGCATGATCTCAAGGGAGATGTCCTTGAGCACCTCGACGCCCCCGAAGCTCTTTCGAGCGTGCTCGAGACGGACAATCGGTCGTATAGTGGTTGCTCTCGCTTTAGTCATGGTAGTAATCCATCTTCTTCTCGACTCGGCCCACGAGTATCTCGACCACGAAATTGAACACCCAATAAAACGCCGCTGAAATGGCAAACGGAAGCATGCTACGCTGCGAGGCGACCAGTGCCTTGGCCGTCGAGAACATCTCCGCGACACCGATGGCGAATGCCAGGGATGTATCCTTCACCAATGTGATGATCTCGTTGCCCATAGCCGGCAAGATCCTTTTGGCGACCTGGGGGAGCACGATACGGGTGAAAGCCTGGGCCTTGGAATAGCCAAGCACCTCGGCCGCCTCATATTGCCCACGTGGTATCGATTGCAAACCGGAGCGATAGATTTCTGCAAAATACGCTGCGTAGTTCAAGATGAAAGCAACGATGCAGGCCTGCCATTTGGATTCCGGCGTGAGCTGAACACCGAAGACGTAATAAGGGGCGAAATAGACTGCAAACATCTGCAACATCAAAGGCGTTCCGCGCATAACCGAGATATATGCCCGCGCGAGAAACGCGATAGGCTTCACCCGAGATAGGCGGGCGAGGGCAATGGGGATGCCCAAGGGGATTGATCCGAGAAGCGTTAGAGCGAACACCTGGACGCTCACGCCGAACCCCTTAAAGAGCATGCCAGCCATCGTGGATAATTCCATGGTCACTCACCTTTCGAAAGAGAAGCTGCTGAATAGAGCGGCACGAACCGCCGTCGAGGCAGACGACGCCGAATCCATAGATTCCTACAGCGTAATCGTGCAGACGAACCCCGGCCCGCAAGCGGACCGGGGAACAGGAGGTAAATGCGGGCCACCAGTTATTGGATCTGCCAGTTCTCGAAAGAGATGCCATCTTGTGCATATTTCTCGCACAGCTGTTCAATAAACCCGTCATCGGTCATATCCTTCAACGTTGCGGTGACCGCGTCTGCAAGCGCCTGGTCACCCTTCTTGAAGCCGACCGCATAGTTTTCCTTCGAGAGCACTTCGTCAAGCTGAACGTAAATATCCTTACCGGCAAGCTGGTACTGGGCGATTGACAGATCACAGGCGACGGCGTCGACCGCACCCGCTTCAAGCTGCATGAAAGCCGTATTATAATCGCCGATCGTATCAAGAGAGGCAAACGTGGCGGTAAGGTCGGCCTTGTCGCCATTGAGAACAGCCTCGGCGGCAGAATCGACCTGGGTCAACACGGTCTTTCCTGCAAGATCATCCAGAGAGCTGATTCCGCTGTCAGCGCGGACGACCACAACCTGCTTATTGAGCATGTAGGGAGCGGAGAAGGTGTAGTCATCTTCGCGGTTCTCCATAGTGAAGCCGTTCCAGATGCAGGTAATGGCGCCGGAATTCAGCAAGGTGTCCTTCGCATCCCAATCGATCGGCTCGAGCTCAAGCTCCCAGCCGTTCCTCTTGGCGACCTCGGCAGCGAGATCAAGGTCGAAACCGGTAAATTCCCCATCGTCACCCACATACCCGTAGGGAGGATACGACTGATCGAAACCAACGGTAAGGGTAGAGATGTCATCGCTCGAGTCCTGAGAGTCGCTCGTTGATCCGCCTGGACCAGATGTCGGAGACCCCCCGCAAGCACTCAAGCCGAGAATCGCCACAAAAGCTGCACCCGACATGAAAGCATTCAAAAAAGACCTTCTATACATAACCGTTCCCTTCCCATTCAAGAACTCCCAATGCAGAAGCAGAACTAGATTCTTTCTGCAGCATGTACTTTACTTTAGTAGAGTGCTCGAATCAAGTACTGAAATGAAGGAGAAACAAACGGCCTCGAAAGGGATGCACGATGCCAAAACAAAGAGAAGAAGCATCCGAAAACTGAACCAGGCACCGTAAACCATGTGCCGCCCGTGCCTCAAAAAGAAACTGGAACGTAAGGTGCAGATGACAGATCCCGACTCATGCCTGATATCTCAATAAGATAATGCCCCGCCGCGGCAAGAAAAAAGGGGGCCTCCCCGAAGGGAGGCCCCCTGGCACCGAAGTGCCGTCCACCGGTCAGCGGCGCCCTGCTCTCCCACGGGCTTCCCCCGCAGTACCATCGGCGCGGTGCGGCTTAGCTTCCGGGTTCGGAATGGGACCGGGCGTGCCCCGCACGCTGTGGCCGCTGACCGGAGGGCGGCGCTCCGCCCACCCGTCTCGGTGGATCCGGGCGCTGTCCGCGCGCCGCGTGCCCTGGGGGCCGCACAGCGAGGAGGGAAGACCTGGCGGCGGTGGATGCGCCTGACCCGATGCGGGCCTCTCGGAGCGCGCGACACCCTACGGCGCCCACGCGTGGATGCGGGTAAGAGCTCGGGCGATTAGTGCCGCTCGGCTGAGGCCGTCGCCGACCTTGCACCTGCGGCCTATCGACCAGGTGTTCTACCTGGGCCCTTACCAGAAAGGAGAACTGATCTCGGGAACGGCTTCCCGCTTAGATGCCTTCAGCGGTTATCCGCGCCGGACGCGGCTACCCGGCCATGCCGTTGGTCGACAACCGGTTCACCGGAGGTCCGTCCACCCCGGTCCTCTCGTACTAGGGGCAGCCTCCCTCGATTCTCCTGCGCCCGCGGAGGATAGGGACCGAACTGTCTCACGACGTTCTGAACCCAGCTCGCGTACCG
>URIA01000075.1 GCA_900547765.1 uncultured Collinsella sp.
TGTCCGCAGCTCCGAAGGAGCAGGACAAGGCGCCACACATGATCGAGGACGTTCTGAAAGCTAAGCCCGGCCCCCGCCGGACAGGTCAACCTACTCGCAGAGCAGCTTAGCGATCTGGACGGCGTTGGTTGCCGCGCCCTTACGGATTTGGTCGCCGCAGCACCAGAAGGTGATGCCACGCGCGGCCTCGGGGTTCGAGATGTCGCGACGCACGCGGCCGACCCAGATCAGGTCCTGGTCGGACGTATCCATCGGCATGGGGAAACGGTCGTGCGCATCCTCGGCAGCCATATCGTCAACCAGCTTGACGCCGGGAGCGGCAGCCAGCGCAGCACGGGCCTCGTCAACCGTAATGTCGCGCTCAAACTCAAGCGTAATGCTCTCGGAGTGCGAGCGCAGCACAGGCACGCGCACGCAGGTGCAGTTCACGCGCAGCTCGGGCAGGTGCATGATCTTGCGGCCCTCGTTTTGCAACTTCATCTCCTCGGAGGTAAAGCCCTCCTCCTTGACGCCGCCAATCTGCGGAATCAGGTTGCTCGCGAGCTGGGCGGCAAATGCGCGCGGCTCGGGAATCTCCTCGCCACGGCCCAGGGCGGCCAGCTGAGCCTCGAGCTCGGCCATACCGGGAGCGCCGGCACCCGAAGCCGCCTGATACGTGGAGACGATCATGCGCTTCACGCCGGCGAGCTGATGCAGCGGCCACGTGGGAACCAGGCCGATGATGGTCGCGCAGTTGGGATTGGCGATAAGGCCGTGATGCCACTTGATATCGTCGGCATTGATCTCGGGCACGACCAGCGGTACCTCGGGATCCATACGGAAGGCATGGCTGTTGTCGACCACGACGGCGCCGCGTTTGACGGCCTCGGGCAGCAGCTCCTTCGCGATATCGTCGCCGGCGGCGCCAAGCACAATGTCACAGCCCTCAAAGGCCTCGGGGCAAGCCTCTTCGATCACGATCTGCTCGCCGCGGAACTCGACGGTCTTGCCCGCAGAACGCGCGCTCGCCAACAGCTTGAGCTTACCGACCGGGAACTCCTGCTCATTGAGGCACTCGAGCATCTGGGTGCCCACGGCTCCCGTCGCGCCCAAAATAGCAACCGTGTACTGTTTCATGCTTCCCCCTTTAAAGGTTTTGGCTTTTGCCCGCACGCCGAGCAGGCCGATTATTGTTGCCAGTGTATACAAGAACGGGGCGGGCACGAAACCCGCCCCGTCGAAACGAAACCGAAACGAAACGCCCCGCCGTAGATTTTTGAGACATGACCCAAAAAAATCTACCGAGCAGTCGCTACTTTTTGAGCGCAGCCAGGGTGGGATCGACCGGCGTGGGAGCCTCCAAGTCGGAGACCTTCACAATGCCGTTCTCGTCGGAGAAGGCACGGTAAATGGTCTGAATCGCAAGGTCGAAGTCCTTCTCCTCGACACCGATAATGATGTTGATCTCGTCGCAGCTCTGCGAAATCATACGCACGCTCACGCCGGCCTGGCCAAGCATGCCAAACAGATGGCCCGAGATGCCGGCACGACCACGCAGGTTGCGGCCGACGGTAGCGATAAGCGCCAGGCCCTCGACGACCTCGATCTCGAGCGGCTCGACCTCCTGCTGAATGTCGCTCACAAGCGAGTACAGCGAATCGTGAACGTCCTGCTCCTGCACCACGGCGCCAAAGCGGTCGACACCGGTGGGCATGTGCTCAACGGAAACGTCATAGCGCTCGAAGACCGAAAGCGCACGGCGCATAAAGCCGACGCGGGGCTTGGTGCGGTCGCGGGCGACGTTGATGGCGACAAAACCGCGCTTGCCGGTCACGCCGGTAATGATGGGCTCCGCCTCGCCCTCGTCAGCCGTCTCGCTAATGATAGTGCCGGGGTCCTGCGGCGCATTAGTGTTCTTGATGACTAGCGGAATCCCCGCCTCGCGTACGGGGAACACGGCCTCCTCGTGCAGGACGCTTGCACCCATGTACGAAAGCTCGCGCAGCTCCTCGTAGGTAACGCGCGCAATGGGCTGAGCCTCGGGAACAATACGCGGATCGGCAGAATAGAAGCCCGAGACGTCGGTCCAGTTCTCGTACAGGTCGGCACCCAGGCACTTAGCCAAGATCGAGCCCGAGATATCGCCGCCGCCACGGTCGAGCAGCTTGATCTGGCCCTCACGCGTCGCGCCGTAGAAACCGGGCATAACAAAGCCGCCCTGCTGACCGTACTCCTGCACCAGCTCGGAGGTGCGATTCATGCTGAGCGTACCGTCGTGATGGAACGCCACAACCGTCGCGGCGTCCAGGAACGGCAGGCCCAGGTACTCGGCCATCAGGCGAGCGGTAAAGTACTCGCCGCGGCTCACGAGCTCCTCGGTAGAGTAGCCGCCCGAGCGGGCGCGCTCGGCAAAGGCCGCGAACTCCTCGCGGATGGGATAGGTGAGCTCCAGCTCGTCAGCGATATCAAAATAGCGCTGGCCAATGTCCTCGAGCAGTTCCTCGCACGACACGTGATACTTAACGTGCGCGTTAACCAGGTAGAGCAGGTCGGTCACCTTGGTGTCGCCCTTAAAGCGGCGGCCGCAGGCGGAAACCACCACAAAACGGCGGGCAGGGTCGGCGTCGACGATGGCCTTGATCTTTTTGAAGTGTTCGGCGTCGGCGACCGACGAGCCGCCAAACTTGGCAATCTTAATCATGGGCTGGAGGTTACCTTTCTAAAAAGCCTCTGCGAACCTATTTTGCGCGCTCTGATACCATGGTTTCACCGATTGGGACCAAGGCATCCGAGGAGCAGTGTTATATGGGAACTTATCATAGTACACGAGGACGCACTTTATCGTGCTCAAGTAAGGTGGCAATCCGTACCGGCATCGCTCCCGACGGGGGTTTGTTTGTCTCGGACGAGCTCGGCACCCAGCAGGTCGATATCAGCTCGCTTGCAGATAAATCGTACTTTGAAATCGCTCAAGATGTGTTGGGAATGTTACTGAATGATTACACGGCCGAAGAAATTTCGGCGTGTGTCGACGAGGCATACCGCGGCACGTTCGCGAGTGAAGAGGTTACGCCGCTCGTCAAACTCGACGCTGCGCCGGGCGCCGACGCCCCACAGACCTATGTGATGGAGCTCTTTGGCGGTCCCACGAGCGCCTTCAAGGACGTCGCCCTGCAGATGCTCCCCCGCCTCATGGCCCGCACTTCCGCCAAGGACGGCGGCGCTGAGCGCATCATGATCGTCACTGCCACGTCGGGCGACACCGGCAAGGCCGCACTCGCCGGTTTTGCCGACGCTCCGGGCACGGGCATCACCGTCTTTTATCCCGAGGACAAGGTCAGCCGCGTCCAGAACCTGCAGATGTCCACGCAGGAGGGCGACAACGTCGCCGTCTGCGGCATCCGCGGCAACTTTGACGACGCTCAGAGCGCCGTCAAGCGCATCTTTGCCGATAAGGAGCTTGCCGAGCGCTTGGAGGCCGCCGGCACGGTGCTTTCGAGCGCCAACTCCATCAATGTCGGCCGCCTGGTACCGCAGGTCGTCTACTACTTTGCCGCCTATGCGCAGCTGCTGCGCGCCGGCGCTATCGAGGCTGGCGACGCCGTAGAGTTCTGTGTGCCCACCGGCAACTTTGGCGATATCTTGGCCGGCTACTACGCCAAGCGCATGGGCCTGCCCGTCGCCAAGCTCGTCGTGGCGAGCGACAAGAACAACGTGCTTGCCGACTTCCTGACCACCGGCGTTTACGACCGTAACCGCCCGTTCTTCACGACCATCTCGCCGTCGATGGACATCCTTATTAGCTCCAATCTGGAGCGCATGCTGTACTTCCTGTCCGATGGCGACTGCGAACTCGTTGCCGGCCTTATGGAGCAGCTGGCACAGACTGGTCGCTACGAGGTTCCCGCCGACCTGCTGGCAAAGATTCAGAGCGTCTTTGGCTGCGGTTGGGCCAGCGAGGACGAGGTCCGCGCTGCCATCAAGAGCTGCTGGGACGCGAACGGCTACGTGATCGACCCGCACACCGCTTGCGGCTATCACGTCTTTGAGCAGGTCGCTCCCGCCGAGGGCGCCAAGGCCCGCGTGCTGCTTTCGACCGCAAGCCCCTACAAGTTCCCGCGCGCCTGCTGCGACGCCCTGGGCCTCGACGTTCCCGAGGATGATTTTGAGGCTATGCGTGTGCTCGAGCAGGCCACCAACACGGTCGCCCCGACCCAGCTCGCCGAACTCGAATCCAAGCCCGTCCGTTTCGAAGACGTCTGCGACGTCGATGAGATGGCCAGCTACGTCGAGTCCGCAGCAAAAAAGATGGCTACCAACTAAACCCCTCATTAAGCGCCGGCGAAAGCCGGCGCACCTTCTTTCATCAGATAACCCCCGGGATGATGACGAACGCGCACAGCGTGCCTGGCTGTTTAGTTCGTCGCGAGTTCCGCACGCAAAGGAAAGCACTTAATGTGCTTTCCGTCTTGCGCAG
>URIA01000076.1 GCA_900547765.1 uncultured Collinsella sp.
GCCCGCGACACCAAGCTCGGCCCCGAGGAGATCACCCGCGAGATCCCGAACCTCTCCGAGGACATGCTTGCCAACCTCGACGAGGACGGCATTATCCGCATCGGCGCTGAGGTCGGCCCTGGCGACATCCTGGTCGGCAAGGTCACGCCTAAGGGCGAGAGCGCTCTGACCGCCGAGGAGCGCCTGCTGCGCGCCATCTTCGGTGCCAAGGCCCACGACGTCCGCGACACCTCCCTTAAGATGCCTCACGGCGCTTACGGCCGCGTCATCGACGTTGTCCGCTTTAGCCGCGAGAACGGCGACGATCTGGCTCCCGGCGTTAACGAGCAGGTGCGCGTCTACGTCGCCCAGCGTCGTAAGATCCAGCAGGGCGATAAGATCGCCGGCCGCCACGGCAACAAGGGTGTTATCTGCAACGTTCTGCCGGTCGAGGACATGCCCTACATGGCTGACGGTACCCCGATCGACGTTATCCTTAACCCGCTGGGCGTTCCTTCGCGTATGAACGTCGGCCAGCTGCTCGAGTGCCACCTTGGCTGGGCTGCTGCCTGCGGTTGGGATACCGAGCAGGCCGACTCCGACAAGTACGTCCCCGGTCCGTTCTTCACCGCCACGCCCGTCTTCGACGGCGCCAAGGAGGACGAGATCGCCGAGGTCATCCGTCGTGCCAACAAGAACATGCTCAACAAGGCCACTGCTGCCTTTGGCGATCACATGCGCCCCGAGTTCGTCACCCAGCTTGACGAGCGCGGCAAGACCCGTCTGTTCGACGGCCGCACCGGCGAGGAGTTCCGCGAGCCCATTACCGTGGGTACGTCCTACATCCTCAAGCTCGGCCACATGGTCGACGACAAGATCCACGCCCGTTCGACCGGCCCTTACAGCTTGGTTACCCAGCAGCCTCTGGGCGGCAAGGCCCAGTTCGGCGGCCAGCGCTTCGGCGAGATGGAAGTTTGGGCACTGTACGCATACGGTGCGTCCAACGTCCTGCAGGAGATTCTGACCGTCAAGTCCGACGATACCGTGGGCCGCGTCAAGACCTACGAGTCCATCGTCAAGGGCGAGAACGTTCCTGTCCCGGGTATCCCCGAGTCCTTCAAGGTTCTCGTCAAGGAGATTCGCTCCCTCGCGCTGGACATCGAGCCCATGCACGATGCCGACGAGGACGCCTCCGCCCCTGTGACCGCCGAGGAGACCTCTGCTCTCGACGACCTGGCTGCGCTCGCCGGCGTTGACGCCGACGTCGAGGCCGAGAATGCCGAGACCGCCGAGGCACCCGAGGCTGTCGCCGCCACGACCACTGATAAGGAGTAGTTGACTGTGGCAGATTTCGAAGCTACTGATTTTGACTCGGTAAAGATCTCCCTTGCCTCCGCCGACCAGATCCGTTCCTGGTCGCACGGTGAGGTCAAGAAGCCGGAGACCATCAATTACCGTACCCTCAAGCCCGAGAAGGACGGCCTGTTCTGCGAGAAGATCTTCGGTCCCGCCAAGGATTGGGAGTGCTCCTGCGGCAAGTACAAGGGCATCCGCTTTAAGGGCATCGTCTGCGAGCGCTGCGGCGTCGAGGTCACCTCGGCCAAGGTGCGTCGCGACCGCATGGGCCACATCGAGCTCGCCGCTCCCGTGTCCCACATCTGGTACTTCAAGAGCCCCACGAGCTTCCCGATGAGCCGTATGCTCGACATCAAGTCCAAGGACCTCGAGAAGGTTCTGTACTTTGCCAGCTACATCATCACCGAGGTCGACTACGAGGCTCGCGAGGCTGACGCTGACGACCTGCGCGAGGAGCTCGCCGCCGATCTGGAAGAGATCGATGCCGAGTGCGCCCGCCAGATCGAGTCCCTCAAGGAGCAGGGCGACCCCGAGAACTTTGACGAGTTCTCCGACGAGGAGCCGCTGACCCCCGAGGAGATCGCCTCTGGCATCGTCGACATCGAGGAAGAGTGCAAGGACGAGAAGCAGCTCCGCACGGACGCCTTCAACGCCTTCATGAAGCTCACCGAGCGCGACCTCATCTCCGATGAGCCGCTGTTCCGCGAGATGACCCGTTACTACTCCATGTACTTCAAGGGTGGTATGGGTGCCGAGGCTGTCCGCGACTTGCTCGCTGCCATCGACCTCCCCTCCGAGGCCGAGAAGCTCAAGGCCATCATCGCCGACGAGGATTCCCAGAAGCAGAAGCGCGAGAAGGCCGTCAAGCGCCTTGAGGTCGTTGACGCCTTCCTGAAGGGCGGCAACAGCCCCGCGAACATGATCCTGGACGTCATCCCGGTCATTCCGCCCGATCTGCGCCCGATGGTTCAGCTCGACGGCGGCCGCTTCGCCGCGTCCGACCTCAATGACCTGTATCGTCGCGTGATCAACCGTAACAACCGACTCAAGCGCCTGCTCGACCTGGACGCCCCCGCGATCATCGTGAACAACGAGAAGCGCATGCTCCAGGAGTCCGTGGACGCCCTGTTCGACAACGGCCGTCGTGGTCGCCCGGTCTCTGGCCGTGGCGGTCGCCCGCTCAAGTCGCTCGCCGAGGCCCTCAAGGGCAAGCAGGGTCGTTTCCGTCAGA
This sequence comes from uncultured Collinsella sp., assembly GCA_900547765.1. GTDB lineage: Bacteria > Actinomycetota > Coriobacteriia > Coriobacteriales > Coriobacteriaceae > Collinsella. Next base: position 2,567 of record URIA01000076.1, read on the forward strand.
ACCTGCTGGGTAAGCGTGTCGACTACTCCGGCCGTTCGGTTATCGTTACCGACCCTAAGCTGCTGCTGCACCAGTGCGGTCTGCCCAAGACCATGGCGCTGGAGCTCTTCAAGCCCTTCGTCATGAAGCGCCTGGTCGAGCTTGGCAAGGTCGAGAACATCAAGGGCGCCAAGCGCGCTATCGACCGCGGTGCCACCTTTGTGTGGGATATCCTCGAAGAGGTCATCGACGGCCGCGTCGTGCTGCTCAACCGTGCACCGACCCTGCACCGTCTGTCCATCCAGGCCTTTGAGCCGGTGCTGGTCGAGGGCAAGGCTATCCACCTGCACCCGCTGGTCTGCTCGCCCTTCAACGCCGACTTCGACGGCGACCAGATGTCTGTCCACGTGCCGCTGTCCAGCCAGGCTCAGGCCGAGGCCCGCGTGCTCATGCTCTCTGCGAACAACCTGCGCTCGCCGGCATCCGGCAAGCCGGTCAACATCCCCTCGCAGGACATGATCATCGGTGTGTACTACCTCACCCAGGTCCGCGACGGTCTGCCGGGCGAGAACCACGTGTTCGCCAGCTTCGACGACGCGCTGCACGCCTATGACTGCCGCTCCGAGGTCGACATGCAGGCCAAGATTCAGGTCCGCGTGTCTGCTGCCGACGCCAACGTCATCAACGAGGACGGCACCCGTATCTTCCGCGTCAAGAACGGCAAGAACGAGTTTGTCGACTACGATGTCACCGGCAACAAGACCGCGCGCTTCGAGACCTCCATCGGCCGCATCATCTTCAACCGCCAGTGCCTGCCCGAAGACTATGAGTTCATGAACTACAAGATGGTCAAGGGCGACGTGGCCAAGCTGGTTGCGGACTGCTGCGATCGTTACCCCGAGGCCAAGGTCGGCCCGATCCTCGACGCCATCAAGTACTCCGGCTTCCACTACGCTACCCGCGCCGGCCTCACCATCTCGGTGTGGGACGCTCTCATCCCTGCCGAGAAGCAGGAGCTGCTCGACCGCGCCCAGGCCAACGTCGACCAGATCAACGAGTACTTCGAGGAGGGCTTCATCAACGAGACGGAGCGCCACATCGAAGTCGTTAACGAGTGGACCGCTTGTACCGATAAGGTTGCAGCGCTCATGCTCGACATGTTCGACGAGGAGAACCCGCTGTACATGATGGCCGACTCCGGCGCCCGTGGTTCTAAGACCCAGCTGCGTCAGCTCGGCGGTATGCGTGGCCTGATGGCAGACATGTCCGGCGAGACGATCGACCTTCCCATTAAGGCGAACTTCCGCGAGGGCCTGCTGCCGCTCGAGTACTTCATTTCGACCTACGGCGCCCGTAAGGGCCTGGTCGATACCGCATCCCACACCTCGGACTCTGGTTACCTGACCCGTCGTCTGGTCGACGTGGCCCAGGACGTCATCGTCCGCGAGGAGGACTGCGGTACG
>URIA01000077.1 GCA_900547765.1 uncultured Collinsella sp.
GAGCGGGGGCTCCTGTCGTTTCCGTGCCCCTGGATTGGGTCATAGTGTCTGACTTTGCCAAAGCATCGGCAGGTACTCATTGGGGACGTACTTAAATGAGTGCCTGCAGAATGAGAGTGGATAATCTCCCGTTTTTGGCCTGCTTGGGGGCTCAAAGTGGGAGATTATCCACTCTCGTCATTGGGCTAGTCGTTGGGGACGTTCTTGTTTGACTAGTCGTTTAAGAACGTCCCCAATGACTACTTGCTTGCGAACAGCCAGACTAGGATGATCGCCAGGATTGCGGCGACGATGCAGACGATGGCGCCGGTGAATTTGATGCGTGAGTCGCGGGTTCGCTTACGCACGTCGTCTTCGGCGGCCTCGAGTTGGGCAACTTCGCGCTCGGTCTCGGTATGCTCGGCCTTGTCACGTGCCAAGGACCCGGCGAGCGATTCGGTGATCTCGGGATGATCGTGCACCTCGGTCGCCTGCTCGATAATCGACTGCGCATGCGCGGCATCTGCCCGGGCGTTTGCGATGGCCTGCTCTTGCTCGCGGCGTGCCTTGTCCTGCGTGGCAATCTTTTCGCGCAGCTCTCGCTGGCGCGTCGCAGCGGCAGTTTTTGCGGACTGCAGCTCGTCGCGCGCGGCATCGGCTTCGGTCGTCACGGCTTGGTGCGCGCGTTTTGCGTCGGCGATAGGGGCTTGAGCCTGCTCGACGGCCTGCTCGGCTGCGGCAAGTGAATGCTCAAGGTCGGCGGTGATGCGCGGGACATCTTCTTCGGCTTTACGCAGGGCATCTGCCGTGTCGGAAATCTGCATCGAGAGCTCGCTGGTGCGCACCGTATAGTTGGCGGGATTTGCCGAGGGATTGCGTTGCAGCTCGGCATACTCATGACGCAGCGTCTCGAGCTGGGCGCGCGTGGCGTCGACGGTTTGTTGTGCGGCGGCAATGCCGGCGTCTCGCTCTGCCTTCACCTTGTCGCGGATGCGCTTGGAATCCTCAAGACGTCGAACGAGGCGGTTGCCGGTCTCGCGCGAGCTCGCCTCGCGGGCCTCCACGGCATCGAGCGCGGCCTTCAGACGGAGCTCAGTCGCGTCATCCTCTGTCTTCATTTGTTCGAGTTGACCCTTGAGCTCTGTCGCTTTGGCGGCGTGGGCATCACGGTCAATCTCGGCTGCCGCAGCGGTCTTTTGCGCTGTGGCGATCGCCTGACGCTGGTCGGCGACGATCTGGTCGTAGCGGCCTGCGATATCCTGGCGCGTCTCGAGTTCCTCGGCCTGATCGGCAATGCGCTGCTCAAGTTCGGCCAGGTGGGCGCGGGCATCGGCAAGTGCCTTTTTCGCGGCGTTCATCTCGCGCATGGCCGAGGCGCCCTGGGCGATAAAGGTGCCCACGGCGTTCGCAGTGTTCGAGACAGCGGTCCCCAGATCGCGGCTCGCGGCGGAGGAGTGCGGGGCGGTCGGGCGAGCGGTGTCGGCAGCGTCCGCATCGGCAGCCTGCGGCACGGCGATATTGCCGGTACCGCCCTCGATCACAGAAAAGCCTGCTGCGTGCGGGTCGACCGCATCGGCGCCAATCGTGGGATGCTCGAGCTGCAGAAACGAGGGCATGGTGCTGCCCTGGTCGGCAACCGGAGTCTCGCCGGGTACAAAGGTCGAGGCCGCCTCGGCGGCCTCCTCTTCCTCGGCGTCAACGTCAGCGTCGGCCACGGCGTCTTTCATCGCTTTGACGGCATCCATCATGGAGTCCATGACGGCGTCGAGCTCTTCTTCCGAAGAAACCTCGATAGGGCCCGCAGCTTGCGGAGCAGTATCCTGTACGGGGTGGTCGTCCTGAGCGGGCGCATCGTCGTTTTGCTCGCCTGCATCTTCGGCGCCGGGGGTTTCCGCCGTAGCGCTTTCGTCTAAGATGGGGTCGTCGAGGCCAATATCATCGCAGGTCACAGCGTCAGCATCTGCAGTGACGTCTGCGGAATCATCAATATGCTGTTGAGTCTGGGGGTCCAGCTCGTCTGTCATAGGCATGTGCTCCTCATCGTTGTTTGTCACCCTATGATAAAGTCTCGCGCCGACATCCCGCGCGCTGCAGCAAAGTTTCAAAACGTGTTCGATGGCTCGCGTCGATAGCAAAAACTCGGCCACTTTATCCAGTTTGTACTTGACAATCCCTTCGCCGAAAGACGTTATGCCGTTCGCCTGCCGAGGCCTTTTCTTTTCACTTGAACCCGCTAAAGTTGCATTTCAGCTTTTGGCGCGTGAAGTTGGATGCGCGCAGTCGACGGGCAGGCCCGTCGCGATTTGAAAGGACTTTATATGGGACTTTTCACTGGTAAGACCGTGATCGTTACCGGCGGCGGCAAGGCCACGCTTAAGGACGGCTCCGCTGGCTCCATCGGCTACGGTATCGATATCGCTTTTGCCAAGGAGGGCGCAAACCTCGTCATCACCGGCCGCAACGTCGCCAAGCTCGAGGCCGCCAAGGAGTCTCTCGAGGCCGAGTACGGTGTCAAGGTTCTGCCTGTTCAGGCCGATGTCTCGGCTGGTCAGGACAACGAGGCCGTCGTCCAGAACGTCATCGACAAGGCTATTGAGGAGTTCGGCCGCATCGACGCCGTCGTCAACAATGCTCAGGCCAGCGCCTCGGGCGTGACCATTGCCGATCACACCATGGACCAGTTCAACCTCGCCATTTACTCCGGTCTGTATGCCACCTACCTGTACATGCAGAAGGCCTACCCGCACCTGAAGGAGACCAAGGGCTCCGTGGTCAACTTTGCTTCGGGCGCCGGCCTGTTTGGCAACTATGGCCAGTGCAGCTACGCCGCTGCCAAGGAGGGCATCCGCGGTCTGACCCGCGTCGCTGCCAACGAGTGGGGCAAGGACGGCATCAACGTCAATATCGTTTGCCCGCTTGCTTGGACCGCCGCGCTCGAGAACTTCCAGGATGCCTATCCCGAGGCGTTCAAGGCCAACGTCCACATGCCGCCGGCGGGTCACTACGGCGACGTCGAGAAGGAAATCGGCCGCGTTGTCGTTCAGCTCTGCGGTCCCGACTTTAAGTATATGAACGGCGAGACCGTCACCCTCGAGGGTGGCATGGGCCAGCGGCCCTAGCAGTTACGCGGTTCTACGAACCGCGTAACCAGTTGACGCTGCAAACCCGCCAGAGC
>URIA01000078.1 GCA_900547765.1 uncultured Collinsella sp.
TTGAACGTCAGATTGTCCAAATGCGGCCCGCGCAGCGTCGAGCCGTTACGCGGTTCGTAGAACCGCGTAACCCCCTAGTACATCTTTGCGCCGGCGGGGATGGAGGCGTCGAGCTGGATCAGGTTGAGACGCTCCTCACCATCCTCCTCGTGGATAGCGCTGATGAGCATGCCGCAGCTGGGAATGCCCATCATCTTGCGCGGAGGCAGGTTGGTGATGGCGAGCAGAGTCTTGCCGACCAGGTCCTCGGGCTCATAATAACCGTGAATGCCGGAGAGGATGGTGCGGTCGGTACCGGTACCGTCGTCGAGCGTAAAGTTCAGCAGCTTCTTGGACTTCTTGACGGCCTCGCATGCCTTGACCTTCACAGCGCGGAAATCGCTCTTGGAGAAGGTGTCAAAGTCGACGAACTCCTCGAACAACGGCTCAACGGCGATCTTGGAGTAATCGAGCGTGGGCTTAAGCGACTTAACGAACGAGCTCGCGGCGTTGCCGGCCTCTGCAGCCTTGGCGGCAGCGGCACCGGACTGGAAACCCTTCTCAGGCTTCATGTGCGGGAACAGCAGGACGTCGCGGATAGAAGCCTGGTTGGTGAGCAGCATGACCACGCGGTCGATACCAATGCCAATGCCGCCCGCGGGAGGCATACCGTACTCGAGGGCGCGCACGTAGTCCTCGTCATACTCCATGGCCTCATCGTCGCCACCAGCCTTCTCGGCCATCTGGGCGGCAAAGCGCTCGGCCTGGTCGACCGAGTCGTTGAGCTCGGAGAACGCGTTGGCGTACTCGTGACCGGCGATAACCAGCTCAAAGCGGTGCGTCAGGCGCGGGTCGTCCTCAAAGCGCTTGGCAAGCGGGCTGACCTCGATGGGGTAATCGCAAACGAACGTGGGGTTGACAATGGTGTCCTCGCCCAGCTCATCGTAGATCTCAGCGATAATCTTGCCGGCGGTCCACTCGGGCTTAATCTCCAGGCCCTTCTCGCGCGCGGCGGCAGCAAGCTCCTCGACCGGCGTGTCGATGGTGACCTGCTTGCCGAGCACGTCGGAGACGATGTCGGTCATGGGACGGCTGGCCCACTCACCAGAAAGGTCGATGGTCTGGCCCTGGTACTCGATGACCTCGGGGTTGCCGATGGCCTTGTTAGCCGCCTTAATGACACCCTGGGCGAGCGCCTTCATGCCCTCGAGGTCGGAGAAGGCACGATAGGCCTCCATCGTGGTGAACTCGGGGTTGTGGGTAAGGTCCATGCCCTCGTTACGGAAGATACGGCCGATCTCGAACACGCGCTCAAAACCGCCGACGATGCAGCGCTTGAGGTGCAGCTCGGTAGCAATGCGCAGGTAGCACTCCTGATCGAGCGCGTTGAAGTGCGTGATGAACGGCTTGGCAGTAGCGCCGCCCTGGATGGTCTGCAGGATGGGGGTCTCGACCTCCATGTAGCCGTCGGACTCCATAAAGCGACGGAAGGTGGAGAGAATCTGCGAACGCTTACGGAACGTCTCGCGAACGTCGTCGTTGGCGATCAGGTCAACATAGCGCTGGCGATAGCGGGTCTCCTTGTCGGAAAGACCGTGGAACTTCTCGGGCAGCGGACGAACGGCCTTGGCAAGCAGGGTCGCGCTCTTAGGGGCAACGGAAAGCTGACCGCGCTGGGTGCGCACAACCACGCCGGTCACGCCCAGGATGTCGCCCAGGTCGAGGGACTTGAGCGTATTCCAGGCAGCCTCGTCCATGTCGTTGATGCGGCAGAACAGCTGAATCTCGGCAGTCGCATCGCGCACGACGATAAACATGATCTTGCCCTGACCGCGCTTGGCGACCACACGGCCGGCGATCTTCACGACGTCCTCGGTGTCCTCGCCATCGGCAAGCTCGGCATACTTAGCCTCGATATCGGCAACGTAGTCCTCAAGCTCAGAGTGCTCGGGATAGGGGTTCTGGCCCGCCTCGAACAGGGCGGCGCGCTTGGCCAGGCGGGTGGCGCGCTCGTCGTTGAGCGTCGATGCCTGATCTGCGGCGTTCTGGTTCTCTGCCATAAGTTAGCTCCTCAAACTAAAACGCTCCCCAGGATTCGGTCCCAGGGAGCGAAAACATACCTTTACGCGGGACCGTGGTCTAGCGTGCAATCTTGGCGATGGTGTAGACGCGAGTCTTGCCGGAAGGCGTAACGACCTCGACGGAGTCGCCCTCGCCGTGACCGATGATGGCGTGGCCGACCGGAGACTCGTTGGAAATCTTGTGCTCGAGCGAGTTGGTCTCGGTGGTACCGACGAGCGTGACCTCCATGACCTCACCGTTGGGATCAATCAGAGAAACGGTGGAACCGATGGAGACGGTCAGATCACCTGTGGTGGCAGCAACCTGAGCGTTGGCAAGGATGGCCTGGATCTCGGCAATACGAGCGGCGTTCTGGGCCTGCTTGTCCTTGGCGGCATCGTACTCGGAGTTCTCCGAAAGGTCGCCGAACGCGCGGGCTTCCTTGATGTCCTCGACGATCTCCTTGGCGTAATCGCCCTCACGCCAAGCGAGCTCCTCGACGAGCTTCTGGCGGCCCTCAGCGGTCAGTACGATCTGGCTTGCGTCCATACGGATATCTCCCCAACTCTGATCAAACAATCAACTGTCAACAAAACGAAAAAGACCGGCTAGCCTGCGGGCAAGCCGGTCAGGTGCTCACCCCAAAGGGATGGGACTACTCTGCGTCCGCGTCGCTGTCCTCTGCCTGCTTCTTCTTGGCAGCAGCGAGCTTGGCCTCGAGCTCAGCGATCTCCTTGTCCTCCTCGGACTGCTCGACCACGACCTCCTCGGCCTGCTTGGTCTCGGCCTTATCGTCGCCCTCCATACCCTCACGGATATTCTTGACGGTAGAGCCGAGGGACTTGCCGAGCTTCGGCAGGTTCTTGGGCCCGAAGATAATCAGGACAACGACGAGAATAATGATGAGCTCAGGAGCCCTCAGTCCAAACATGTAGACCTCCACAATACAGCGAGACAAGCTCGAATGAGTATACCGCGGGTATCGCGGTATCACAACAATAGCTAAAAAAAGGGACCGCAAGAAGCGGTCCCTCCTCATGCTCTGGTCGGGTTGACTGGATTTGAACCAGCGACCCCTGCGTCCCGAACGCAGTGCTC
>URIA01000079.1 GCA_900547765.1 uncultured Collinsella sp.
CCGTGCAGTTGGGCGGCACGTCTTTCACGGCCACCGCGCCGCCGCCGATCTTGGAGTTGTCGCCGACGGTGATGTTGCCGAGCACCGCCGCGCCCACGCCTACGATGACGTTGTTACCAAGGGTCGGGTGGCGCTTGCCGGTCTCGTTGCCGGTGCCTCCAAGCGTGACGCCCTGGTAGAGCGTGCAATCATCGCCGATGATGGTGGTCTCACCGATGATGACGCCCATGGCGTGGTCGATGAAGAACCGACGGCCAATCTGGGCACCCGGGTGAATTTCCACACCTGTCATGAAGCGAGTGAACTGCGACGATATGCGCGCGAGGCTCTTTAGGCCATGATTCCACAGCCAGTGTTCCACCACATGTGACCAGCGCGCATGGAGGCCCGGGTAGGTGAGCCAGATAACGAACGAGCTTTGCGCAGCAGGATCTCGCTCCTTAACAGCGCGGACATCTTCGGCGATCGTCTTGAAAATATTCATAGCAAACCCCTCTGTTCAAGTAGGATTATAGCAAACTCAATCCGTACATCGAACGAGAAGAGCCACCGCCGTAGCCGAAATGCCCTCTTCGCGGCCTTCAAAGCCCAAATGCTCAGTCGTGGTCGCCTTCACGCCCACGTTTTCAGGGGAGATGCCCATCGCGCGCGCCAGGTTCTCGCGCATCTGATCGCGGTAGGGGGAAAGCTTCGGCGCCTGGGCCGCGATGACACTGTCGACGTCGAGGATCTCGTAGCCGAGATCGCGCACGTAATCGGCAACAGCGGCGAGCAACTTCATGGAGTCGGCGCCTTCGTAGGCGGGGTCGGTGTCGGGGAACAGCTTGCCGATGTCCCCTCCGCGAACGCCGCCCAAAAGCGCGTCGGCAACCGCATGCGCGAGCACGTCGGCGTCGGAGTGCCCGAGAAGGCCCCGCGTATGGGGAATATCCACGCCGCCCATGATGAGCTTGCGTCCCTCAACGAGCTGGTGGACATCATAGCCCTGGCCGATCCGGAGGTTCCTAGGGTCCATCGGTTATTCCTCCGGCTGTTTCAGGTAGAGCGCTCGCACGGCGGCGGCGAGCATCATGTAGTCCTCGGGCACCGTGAGCTTGATGTTGTTGCGCTTGCCTTCCACCACGAGGACCTTGCCACCGAGGCGCTCGATAAGCGACGAGTCATCGGTGCCCACGAAGCCATCGGAAAGCGCGCTCGCATGCGCACGGCGATAGATTCCCGTGCGGAAGACCTGCGGCGTCTGTGCATCCCAGAACACCCGACGGTCGGGCGTGCCCATGATGACGCCGTCTTCCACAATCTTCAACGTATCGACCGCGGGATGTCCCACGATAACGCCGTCGCAGTCGATATTGCCCTTGCAAGTATTGATGGTGTGCAAGATAAGCTCGGGGGAAACGAGCGGGCGCGCGCCATCGTGCAAGACGACGTAGTCGTACTCGTCGGTGACGTACTCGAGGCCGGAGAACGCCGACTCCTGACGCGAAGGGCCCGAGGGCGCGACCACGATGGGCGTGACGAACGGGAACGGGTTGATTGCGCGGTTGAGGTATTCCTCCTGGCGGTCCTCGGGGCACACGATGACGATGAGCCCCACGTCGCCCACGGCGTCGAACGCCTCTGCCGACCAGGTGAGAATGGGCTTCCCGGCGATTTCGACGAGCTGCTTGCCGCCTTCGCGACCGAAACGCTCGCCCGAACCGCCCGCCAGGATGATGGCGGCCGTCTTCGGCTTGGGGTCGACAACGCCCTGCAAGCCGCACACCGTTTTCGTGAGCGCATCGAAGTCGAGGTCATCGAACATCGTGTCCGGCACATCGAGCACCGAGGGCGTGTAGATGGGGTCGATCGTTTTCGGCATGAGAGTCCTTCCCTTGTCCGTCGGGTCACGGAGATGCGGGCGCGAGCGCGCCGCCGGCAATCCGACGTATCGTTTGCCTGCTATTCTACGGCAAGCAGCGAGCGAGCGGAGGTATTCCGCATAACAAGTTGAAAGAGGCTACGGGCTGAGCGCGGGCGCTGGCGTGAGGTCGCGCGGGGTGCGGGGAGCGAACGGCGGCAAGCTGCGGGCCCGTGGCGCGCGGGGCGCGAGGTGAGCAGGCAGGACCTGGGTCGCGCGAAGCCGCGGGCGCGGGCGGAAGGTCGCGCGGGTAGGTAACCCCGCTCGGATGTAGCAGTCCACCAACTAGGGGGTCTGCTCCCTACGACTCAACAATCGTTCCATTCAACGACATCCAGAACCGCAGCCAATAGGGTATTTCTCGACAGAGAGAAAACGCTATCGGCCCGCTTTGATCTCCTGAACTCGATTTTCAACAATCGTGATGAGATCTTGCTGAGAGTGAATGTCCATTTTCCCGTAGATATGATAAATGTGGCTGCGGACCGTGTGGTTGGACACGCAGAGCTCGTCGCAGATATAAGCGGTATCGCGGCCCTTCGCGCAAAGGGCGAACACCTCGCTCTCGCGGGGCGACAGCGCAAACTGCTCGCACACATCGTCGCAAGCGGCCTTCCACGCCGCGGGGGCAGCGGGAACGGCAGGCGACTCGCCGTCTTTCGCATTGGAACCCTCCATAACTTCTGATTGTTGCCGTCTTGACGATTATGTATCTTTACATTATCTTCTGAAACATATAGCGCACCTTGTCCAGGCGGCTGTTTGGACGGCGGGGCTGGATGACTGGCTTGCCGACAGCGGCCTGATACCCTTTCAGTTCTGTAAGGCATACGCTCTGCCCGTTGGTGTAAAAGGCCAGATCAGTACGGTATGCCTGTATACAGCGGGCGGG
>URIA01000080.1 GCA_900547765.1 uncultured Collinsella sp.
CGATCGGGGATAAAACCATAGCCCGCGCCAAAGAGCTCCTCGTCCACTGCGCGCGTCTTATCGTGTGCCCCGCCGCCTTCGGCACCATAAACGCCCGCAACGCAGAGCTCGTCGAGTTCGCACGCTCGCATGGTATCGAGGTCATGCGAGCGTGCGAAGGCGCATCGGAGGATTCCAAAATTGGAGTGGGAAGGATAAACTGGACTTTCTTTTAAGGATCCTCAGGCTACAGCTCCTACGCCGGCAAGGTCTCCAAGGCGCCGGAGAACCTCAGGAACAGGAATTTCCACGCCGACGAGCCCAACTAGGCCTAATCCAAGCGAGATTCCAGACTCGACAGACCATTGAGAGTCAGATCGTTGGCGACCTCAGAGACGCGCTCGATAGGAACCGAGCCGTCAGACAGCGCCCACGTGCGATAGATACCGATAATACCCGACAGCAAAAACGCCAGATAGTAGTCGAACATTTCGTCCTTGAGACCTTGGGGCAGCAGATCTCGCTCGGCAATCTCGTGCTCGAGCGGCGCACGAAGACGAGCCATGAAATCATCGAGCGGAATATTCTCGATCAGCTGACGATTGAGCACCAAGTTGTTGCACAGTGCCTCGTTAACGGTTTTAAAGAAGGTCGCCGCCGCGCTCAGGGCGCGCTCGTTGGTGTCGCCGTCCATGGAAGCAAGCGTTTTCTCGACTGAGTCGACAATCATCTCCACCACATCGACGGCAATGGCATCGAGCAGGCCGTCAACCGTACCAAAGTGAACGTAAAAGGTCTTGCGGTCGACATTGGCCTCGCGCGCGATGGCACTCACCGTAATGTCTGCCAGCGGCTTTTCCATGAGCAGGCGCTCGAAAGCCGAAAGGATGGCATTACGGCTGCGAACGATGCGACGATCAAGACGCGGTTTGCTGGTTGCCATGGGCGTGTCCCTTCGATATGCGAGCATTCATCAACAGATGAGAGATAATCTACGTAAGAGGATTATCCCCCATACAGCACAAATATGCCTCGCATCATGAAGAACGCACGACTGCCCTACTGCGACTTAGGGTGCTTCTTCTTATTGAGTGCCGACGGAGATACGCGAATACCGTCTCCTGTCTGACGCACATAGGCCTTATGAGCCGGCTTTGCGGTCCCAGAAGCCTTCTGAGCGTGCATCTTGGGATCAACGGTAACAGCATTCGTGGGGTGCGGCTTAGTGGGCGCAGAGGGCGTCTGAGGCGTGCGGCCGAGCTTGCGCATCACGCGATCCCAGCGCGCATGGATGCTCTCGTTGTGGGCGCTCTTAAGTCCCAGCAGGGGCGCAGCCAAAATGGTAGGCGCAATAAACGTAATGAGACGCCACAGCAGATAGCCGGCGGTCGAAGCCGAACCGAAGAAATGACCCAAGAACAATGCAAAGCCGCCCTCAGCGCCACCAGTTCCACCGGGCAAGGGAACCGCAGAGCTTAACAGCTGGACAAAGGCGCTCGCGGCCATGACCGAGAAAAAGTCGACCTCGTGGTGGCCAAAGGCAAGCATCAGGAAATACGGAACCAGATAGAAAAACGCGAGCTGCAGCATGGTGATAAACACGGTGAGCAGCATGGAAGAAAAATGTCCGGCCGAAAGCTTGAACTTCTCGGAGAAGGAGTAGATCTCGCCATCGACAAACGTGCGCCAACCCTCGATCTTAGTGGCCGAGACACCAATGCGCTCGAGCCAATTGATGATGCAATGGGCGACGCGCGTGACGGTCTTAGGCATGAGCGCGACGGCGAAGATGCCAAGCAAGATGCAGCAGTGTCCACCAAAGCTAAAGACGCACAGCAGCGTCATGTCGCCGTAGCGTTCGGCAAAAAACGGCATACGGGCGAGCAGCAGGATAGCGCCCCAGGCGACCAGGCCAAACTGGTACACGATAAAACGCGTGAATTGCGTGGCGCCGGCCTCGCCCACGTTTTGGCCCGCCTTAGTCAGGCGGTAGATCTGGGCGGGAGTCGAGCCCATCATCATGGGCGTCAGGTTGCCAAAGAAGATGCCACTCGCCTCGACCGAGATCAGGTCGCGGATGCCGACGGGCGAATTGGGATCGAGCCAGACGGCGATCGCATAGGCCACAATGCCAAAGAACAGGTACATGAACATGCAAAGACACGCGACAACGAGCCATGACGCCTGGACGCTCGACATAGCGGCCCAGAACTGCCCCATCTGCCCGGTTACCACCAGATAGACGATATAACCTACCAGCACGACGCCGATAAAGATGGCGCCGCGGCGTGCGCTCTTATTGTCATCTCCGCCCGAGGCCTCAACCTCGACCTGGGGCTTAGACGTATGCTGAGAGGACTCCGTCATGAGACTCCTTCTAACAGTCAAAATATCTTGGTTATTGTACCCGTAAGGGCCATAGGCAGAACGCAAAGCTCTGGTTCAAACGGGAATTGCAGACGGTTGTTTGAAAATCAGAACCACCCTTAAAAAGGGTGGTTTGCTCTTAGGGTATAACCCACGGG